>JBCBYJ010000045.1:0-10066 GCA_039815905.1 Pseudomonadota bacterium
AACATAGTTCTTAGACACAAACTATGCGCCGCAAAACTCCCCGCTTTGCCAACGCAAGCTGGCACCCATAGCGGCTGGCTGAGGTGGCACAAGAATACCTCCAGCCCCCATAGGTCCTGGCTTTCGACAGGAATACGAGCCTGTGTTTGCGCGCATTTTGCTGACGCCCTCGAGTCCCGCGCCGGCCATGCAGCGCAGACCGCGACACACACACCTATAGCGCTTTAAGACTTCTGCGCTTAGATGGGCGTATGAGTGAGCAAGAGACTGTTTCTTTTGGGTTTGAAACCGTAACGCCGGACGAGAAAGTCGACCGCGTGAAAGGCGTGTTTCGATCCGTTGCGTCCAACTATGATCTGATGAATGATCTCATGTCAGCCGGCGTGCATCGGCTCTGGAAACATGATGTGACGAACCGCGTGAACCCGCAGCCTGGCGAGGCCCATCTCGATGTTGCGGGCGGGACCGGGGAGCTCGCCCGCGCCTTTTTGAGCCGCGCGGATGCGGCGGGACGGCGACGCGGAGACCCAAGACAGGCCACGTCCATTGTCTGCGATATTAATGACGCCATGCTCGAAGCTGGCAAAGCGCGCCGCGACAATGCTGAATGGGGTGACCGGCTGGACTGGGTCTGCGCGGACGGAACCGCCCTGCCCTATCCGGATCGCAGTTTTGATGTGGTCACGATCAGTTTAGGCATCCGAAACTTCGCGGATCGCCTCGCCGGGCTGCGTGAATTTAAGCGCGTGCTGAAACCGGCCGGGCGCTTGGCCGTGCTCGAATTCAGCCAGATGACGGCCCCGATGTTGCAAAAAGCCTATGATGCTTACAGCTTCGCCGTCATTCCTGAGATCGGACAACGCGTCACCGGCGACCGTGAGAGTTATCAATATTTGGTCGAGAGCATTCGCCAATTTCCGGACCAAGACACGTTCAAAGCCGAGATTGAAAGCGCTGGCTTCTCGAACGTCTCGGTCACCAATTTCTCGGGCGGAATCTCCGCGCTGCATTTTGGCTGGGCAATTTAAGTCATGTTGAAAGCGCTGGCGGATTATGGACGTCTTTTGCGGGCTGGCACAGCCTTGGCGCGCCATGATGTGATCTTGCCCGGCGAGTACCATTCTCGCTTGCCACTGCCGGCCAAAATCGCGGGCAAAATCCTGCGTATATTTGGCGGCGGCGCGAAAGGCCGGCCAGGGATACGTCTGGCGACCGCGCTGGAAAAATTGGGCCCGGCTTATATCAAGCTCGGTCAATTCCTCGCCACGCGGCCAGACGTGTTTGGCGTCGAAACGACAACCGATCTGTCGCGCTTGAAAGACAAGCTCCCCCCGTTCAGCATGAAAGCCGCCCAGCAGGCTCTGAAAGACGAGTTTGGCGATGACGCCGACGCGCGCTTCCCGGACCTCTCAGACCCCGTCGCGGCCGCTTCACTCGCGCAAGTGCACCGCCTGCAAAGCCCAGACGGGGCGAAAGCGGTCAAGATCCTGCGTCCGAATGTCGAAACCGCGATCCAGAACGAATTGCGCGCCATGAAACGCGCGGCGCGGACCATCGAACGGGTGAATGTCGAGAGCCGGCGATTGGAGCCCGTCGCGTTCACCGAAACCGTCGCGATCTCGATGGAGAAAGAACTCGATCTGCGCCTCGAAGCTGGCGGCGCAGATGAGATGCGCGCGCTGTCTTTCAAAGCGGGATACTATTATGTGCCAGAGGTCGATTGGGAGCGCTCGGGCAAACGCGTCCTGACCACCGAATGGATTGACGGCAAGCCCCTCACCGATCCAGAGGCCGCCGATACGGCCAGCGTTGACCGCCCAAGCCTTGCGACCATGGTGACCCGCGGTTTCTTAGACCATGCCATCCATCACGGCGTCTTTCACGCGGACATGCATGAGGGCAATATGATCGTGACGCCAGACGGGCGCCTGGCTTTGGTCGACTTTGGCATTATTGGCCGGATCGGCCTGAATGAGCGCCGCTTCCTGGCGGAGATCCTTTGGGGCTTTTTGCGCCGCGACTATTATCGCATCGCGGAAGTCCATTTTGAGGCCGGATATGTGCCCGCCGACAAGTCCGTCGGGGATTTTGCGCAAGCCTTGCGCAGCGTCGGTGAGCCGATCCATGGCAAGTCGGCCAGCGATGTCTCAATGGGGCGGCTGCTCTTACAATTGCTCGATTTCACTCATACGTTCGGGATGCATTTGCGCCCGGAATTGGTCCTCTTGCAAAAGACCATGGTGCAAGTCGAAGGCGTCGCCCGGACGATTGATCCAGGGCATGACATCTGGGCCGCGGCCGAGCCGATTGTCAAAGACTGGATCACTCAGAATCTTGGCCCGGCGGGCGCCGCCAAACTTGTCGCACAAAACGTCAAGACCGTTGCCGACCGGCTCAAGCGCTTGCCGCAAGTGATGGACGAAATCGAAGCCAAGTTGACCGCGCCAGAGCCCGCGCCCTTGCCGCGAGAACGCTTCGCCCCCTGGTGGGGTTGGATGGGATTTTTCTTGGCGATCATCGCGGCCATTGTCGCGATCATCTATGCGCCTTGATCGCGCGCCTAGGGCAGAAAGACGACAAAGCGCGTGCCGGTCTCGCTGGTCTCGCCGAGCTGCAAGTCGCCGCCCATCGCGCGGGCCAGATCGCGCGACAGCGCTAAGCCCAGCCCCGTGCCATCGCGGCGCGTTGAGCCCGCAAAGGGCTTAAACAAATTGTCGCGCGCTTGTTTTGGCAATCCCGGTCCATTGTCGACAACGCTGAGCGCAGCGCCATCAAAGCCGACAGACACCTCGCCCGCTGCGGGCAGAGCGTCGCCTTGGCCGGACAGCGCCTCGGCTGCGTTGCGGATGAGGTTGGCGCAAATCCGATGCAAGTGGTCTGGATCAGCCGTGACCTGCGCCTCGACCACCACATGATTGCGAAACGCGATTTCAGGAAAGGCGGCCAGCGCTTCCAGCGCCGCCTCTTCGATGACATCATGGACGCGAACACTTTGAAGTTCGGTTTCCGGCACCGATGAGCGCCCATATTTCAGCGTATCGCTGGCCAGATTGATCGCCCGTTCCAGGGCGCGTTCTAAGCGCGGCAGGCTCTTAGCGACCCGCGGGTCTTCAGAGCGCGAGAGCGTGTCGGAGACCAATTGCGCCGTGGCCAGCGAGTTGCGCAAATCATGATTGATCTTGGCCACCGCTTCGCCAAGCTGCGCCAAGCGCTCCTGTTGACGAAACGCGTTTGAAACCGCCTCTTCCATGTCCGACAGTGCATTTTGCGCCCGGCCAATCTCATCGCTGCGCATCGTCGGAGCGAGGCGGCGCTTCCAGCTGCCCGGCTCGTCTTTAATCTGCTCCACCGATTGCGTCACCCGGCGGATCGGCCGAACCACGGTCATTAACAGCATCAAATAAATCAGCCCGCCGGTGACGATCGAGATCAGCAAAGACAGGCCGAGAATATTCAGACCAAACGCCTCCATCTCGCTGCGCAGACCCTTTTCATCGACCACGATTTCAATCACGCGACCCGGCTGAGACCCGGCGGCGCGAATGATCAAAAACCGATCGCGCGGCGCAAAAAAGGTCGCGAGCGTGTCCATAATCTCAGTATGATCGGGGCTGGCATCATACAGAACGATGCGGCGTGTGCAGCAAATCTCCTTGCCCGGATTGAGGATCATATCGCGCCGCTCATCATACAGTTCCGCCACGGCCAGAACCATGGCGCTGTTTAGCAAGTCTTGTTCAAGCTCTTCAGACACCATGCGGCTCGGCGCCGCTTCAAGCGCGAGCGCGGCGAGGCGGCCCGCTTCGATTTGATCGTTCAGCCAATTGTTTCGGAAATTCGTAGCGCTCGGGATAAAGATGAGCGCCTCAACAATTAGAACGGTTGAGATCGCAATTAGGAACAGCCTGAAGGACAGACTGTTGCGCCAACGCAATTTGCGCTTCGCGGCGCTGGGATCGGATGCCAAACTCACCCCCCGGCAGTTAGCTTATGGGATGCGCTGCAGCAACCCAACCAATGTGCGGGAGGCTTTGCCGAACACCGTCGGCGTAAAGTGCGCACTGGCGGCACGTTTCACCACTTCGGCCCGCGTCGGATAGGGCGAGATGAAATTGGTCAGCGATTGCACGCCGAGCTTGTTCGACATGCCATAGCCGACAATTTGAATGATATCGCCGGCGCCATCGCCGACGACAGAGGCGCCGAGGATCTTGCCTTTGCGGATCACCAATTTGGCCTCACCCAGAGTTTTACCTTCGGCAATCGCGCGATCATTCTCATGAAAGGGGAAAGAAGACACGCTGACGCTGTCACCATATTGCGCCCGCGCTTCGGCTTCAGTGAGGCCCACTTGCGCCACTTCAGGGGCGACATAGGTGACCGCTGGCAATGGCAAATCGCTCGCTTTGCTGCCTTGTTTGAACAGCGCGCGGCGGGTGAAGACACTGGCATGCCAACCGGCCAAATGCGTGAACTGGCCCTGGCCCGCAACATCGCCAAGGGCCCAGACTTTTGGATTTGAGACCGACCGCAATTTGTCACTGACTTGAATGCCGCGGCCATCATAATCGACATTGCCCGCCTCTAATTCGAGCCCTTCCAGCACCGCGCGGCGCCCAACGGCGACGAGCAAATGTGAGCCTGAAATGGTTTTGGCCCCGGCTTCGCTTTCGGTCTCCACCGAAATCGCGCCGACAGACCCGGAAATCTTCACCGCTTTATAACCCTCAAGAATTGTCACGCCTTCTTCGCGAATGGCATCGACCGCGATCTTGGCATGGTCCGCTTCCGCCCGGCCGAGCGCTTTGCCCATTTCAATGACCGTGACTTCCGAGCCAAGGCGCTGGAAGGCTTGCGCCATTTCCATGCCGATTGGTCCGCCGCCCAGAATGACCAAATGCTGTGGCTGTTCGGGCAGAGAGAAGACGGTTTCATTGGTGATGTATCGGGTCTCGTCGAGGCCCGGAATGGGCGGGATAAGCGCAACCGACCCGGTCGCGACAATGATCCGCCGGGCCGTGGCTTCTGTGGTCGCCGATTCAATCGTTTTGGCGTCTTTGAATTTCGCATGTTCGCGAATGACGGTAACGCCTAAGCCTTCAAAGCGCTCTTGACTGTCGACCGGTGCGATCGTGTCGATGGCCAGACGGACATGGGCTTTAACCTTTTCCCAGTCGACGACCGGTGCGCTGGTGCTGACGCCAAATTTCGCGCCGTCCCGCGCGGTCTGGGCATATTTCGCGGTGGTCAGCAGCGCTTTTGACGGCACGCAGCCATAATTAAGGCAATCGCCGCCCATTTCGGCGCGCTCATACAGAATGACATTCAAGCCGAGCATCGCCGCGCCTGCGGCCGCCGAGAGGCCGCCCGATCCGCCGCCAATGACAATCAGATCGGCTTTCAGGGTGCGTTTTTCGCCGGTTTGCGCCGGTGTCGATGGCATGGCTTTGGTCTCCGAAGGGTCTGCTTCGGCGATACGGGCGGTCGCGGTCTGAGCAAGTGTATCTGACATTTATGCCTCCACAGGGTCAGCCTTGCGGCCGGTGAATTTCTTATAGGCAACCGGGATCAGCGCGACCACGCCGAGCGCGGCGAAGGCCGGAATGAAATTGGCTACGACGCCGAACAGATCCTGCGTCGCGTCAGGGTCAAGACTGGCGCCGACACTGTGGCCAATCCAAGTATAAGCGACCACACCTGGCACAATGCCGAGCGCTGTGGTGATGACATATTCGCGATATTTCGCCCCAAGCAGAGCTGGCGCAATGTTCGCAACGGGAAAAGGCACAACGGGGATCAAACGCAGCGCGAACATGTAAGAGAACGGACTTTCATTGAAGCCCGCCTCCATTTTCGTCATGAACGGTCCGGCCCGGTCGCGCAGCGCACTGCCGATCGACGTCTTGGCGGCAAAGAACAGCAAGCTGGCCCCCAGCGTCGCGCCAGCAATCGTCGCCAGCGAGCCGCCAACCAAGCCAAATAAGAAACCGCCCGCAATCGTCACCCAAAGCGCGCCCGGCAACATGAAGAGCGTGGCGGCGGCATAGACCGCGATAAAAATCGCGACGGCGAGGATGAGGTTCTCAGACACAAAGCCCTTCAACACGTCTTGTTGCTCGCGCAACGTATCGAGCGACAAATATTGGAACACGCCCAATTGCCAGGCCCCGATCATCACTGCTGCAATCAAATAGACTGGCCAGAGCTTGATCCAGATCGAGCCTTTTTTCTGTTCGACCGCTTCTGTCATCGGGTTCATCCTTCTTGTTTCGGCTTGGTCTGAACGCGCCTATTTGACGTCGTTCAAGTCCCAATCATATTCGTGTTTTGTGATGCGGGGATTGGCTTGAATTTGGGCCGCCAGCTCTGGCTCTGCAAAGTCCAGGAAATGGTCGATCACACCTTGATTGGAGCCGCCAAAGTCTTCGCGGAACCATTTATAGATGGTGGCGACTTGCAGCGTGCCATTTCGGCGAATGGTGACGCCGCGCGGATCATTGACATAAGCACGCGCGGCGCGGTCGAGATCCTCGTCCAAGGTCTCACCGAACCAAGCATCGGTCTGCAGGTTCGGGCAGCTATAGGCTGCGCAATTCACGGCATAATGGACCCGCGGGTCGTCCCAATCGACCCGTAAGATCTCATGCTCAATCGCGTCCAGACTGACCTCTTCACCATTAATCGTGGTGAAAACCCGCTTCCAAGGCCCGACAATATAACCGGAGCGGATTGATTTGGTTGGATAGCGCCCGACAATATATTTCACGGTCAAAGCATTATAAACGTTTGCATAGGCCGCGAATTGCGCGTTCTCGTCTAGCGTTTCGACATCCAAATCGGCAAAGCTGTCGAGATAAGCCTCAAGCTTGGCGACATCCTCTGTCGTCGCTTTCAACCCGCCATAGTCAAAGCGATTGACCCCATCCTCGCCGGGAACGACATAGGTGGCGAGCAGCTCATCCCAAGCTGCGTGCAAGTCTGTGTCGTCTGCAAAAGCAGGTCCGGCAGCAAACGTCATGGCAAAAGCTCCAGCAGTCATAATGGTGCGTAGCATAGATTTGGCGTCCCTCTTAGAAACTTTGTTCGTCGCCCATATACGCCGCGTAGGAGCGGCTTGCACGTCACAGTCCGGTCCCGAACCATCACCGATCCGTGAGCGCTGATTGAGGTGTAAATCCTGCGGGATTTCCCTTGACCTCATAGGCTCACGCACGTATTAGCCGCGCTTTCGAGTTCAACACCTGTATGTGAGGCGAGACGCCGATGAAACGCACATTCCAGCCTAGCCGCATCAAGCGCGCCCGTACACACGGGTTCCGCTCACGCATGGCGACCAAGAATGGCCGCAAAGTATTGGCCCGCCGCCGTGCGAAAGGCCGCAAGGAACTGTCTGCTTAAGACAGGTCCAGCCAGGGACCTCCCATGGCACAAAAAGACACATCCGAAACTGGGGTCGTTCGTTTAAAGACGCGGCCCCAGTTTCTTTTTGTGCGGGCCGGCGAGTCTGAGCGCCGCAAAACGCTGGTTGTGCAAGCGCGGACGCGCAAAGACGCGGTCACGATGGGGGCTGGGTTCACGGCGACGAAGAAAATTGGCAATGCGGTCACGCGCAATCGCGCCAAACGGCGTTTGCGCGAAGCGGCACGGACGCTGCTCCCCCTTCACGGACGGCCTGGGACTGACTATGTCTTCATTGCCCGAATGGACACTGCGACCATTGGCTGGCAGCGCCTGCTTGACGATATGGAAAGTGCGCTGATAAGCCTCGCGCAGCGAATGTCAGCGGGGACAGGTTCGGCCTGACCCCTCTTTTTATTTTTAGGATGCTCATCACCTATGTTGCCCAATCAACAAAACGGTATGGACCCACAGGACCAGCGCAACTTTATCATCGCCATGGCGCTGATGATCGTCTTCGTGTTCGGATATCAGTTTTTCGTCCTCGATCCAGCCGCCGACCGCGCCAATGCGGCGCGCGAAGCCGCGCAAGCGGAGGCTGGACCTGCCGGACCCGATGGCACCGTGGCCGAAACACCGGGTTTGGATCTCGGCACGCCAAGCGCCGCGGCCGTCGAGGCGCCGCAAACCATCGAAGCGGCGCTCACGGACACAAACCGCATTGCCTTTGATATGCAGCGGGTCGATGGCTCCATCCTGCTCAAATCGGCGGAGATTGATGATCTCAATTTGAAAGATCACTATAAGACGATTGCGCGCCAGGAAGAGCTGCGGCTGCTGCGCCCACGGACCACATTAGAAGGCAAGACCAGCGGCTATTCAGCGACTTGGAACTGGGCGGTGCTGAATGAGAGCAACGCGCAATATTTTGACGTCTTACGTGCCGAAGATGCGTGGACCGCCTCAACCGATGCGATCACATCAGGCGAGAGCGTCGCTCTGAATTTTGAGCGCGGCGGCGTCGCCATTGAACGGGTCATCTCGATCGATGAGAATTACATGTTCTCGTTCCAGGACACGATCACCAATACGTCAACACGCGCCTTCACATTGAGCCCAAATGGCTATGTTCGCCGCTTTGGCGCTTGGAAAGACTTCCTGGAAGAGACCGAAACTGGCTCATCCCGGAAAATGGGCCTCGCGCATCAAGGCCTGATCGGCGTCTTCGATACGGGTTTCACGATGCGCAATTATAAGAACTTGGCGCGAAACAAAGGCATTAAGGATGCCGATGGGCTCGGCTTCCGGACGGCGGAAACCGGCGGCTGGATCGGCTTTACCGACATGTATTGGATGGCCGCTTTGGTGCCCGAGCAAGGGCGCAGCTTCAAAGCCCGCACCGTGCAGACCGAGAATATGCTAGAGCTTTTCGTCGATGCGCAAGACGTGCAATTGGCGCCCGGTGAAACCATCACGGTGACCAATCAGATCTTTGCTGGCGCCAAAGAATATGACGTCGTGCGGGCCTATCAAGCGGCGGGCATTCCGCGCTTCGATGATAGTATCGATTGGGGCAATATTCTCTATTACATCACCCGCCCCTTCTTTGCCTTGCTCAACTGGCTGCAAGGGCAAATCGGCTCATTCGGTTGGGCGATTTTGGCGCTGACCGTGATTGTGCGGACGCCGCTCATCCCGCTTTATAATCAAAGCTATAAGTCGATGGCTAAGATGAAAAAGCTGGCCGAGCCGATGAAGGAAATTCAGGAGCGGTTCAAAGCTGATCCACAGCGACGCCAACAAGAAGTGATGAAGCTGTATCAGCGCGAAAAAGCCAATCCGTTGGCCGGCTGTCTGCCCATCTTGCTGACCATCCCGATCTTCTTCGCGCTGTATAAGACGCTCTATGTGACGATTGAAATGCGCCACACGGCCTTCTGGTTCATCAATGACTTGTCGGCCCCTGATCCGACGGCGATTGGCAATCTGTTCGGGCTTCTGCCATGGGCCGCAGCGGATGTGAAAGCCATTCCATTGCTCGGCTTCATTATCGGCATCGGCATCCTGCCCATCCTTTATGGGGTCACTATGGCAGCCATCCAGGCGCTGTCGCCGCCGCCCCCAGATCCGACCCAGCGGACGATTATGATGGCTCTGCCATTCGTCTTCATGTTCGTGTTTGGCGGATTCGCTGCGGGGCTTGTGCTGTATTGGGTTTGGTCAAACGTTCTGTCTTTGATGCAGCAATATTTCATCATGCGGCGAAACGGTGTGGAAACGCAGTTCGACAAGCTGATCAAACGATTAATCGGGCGGGGCTCATCAACCCCGGCGGAATAAATGACCCTCGCAGCGACGTTCTCGGACGAGGCCTTAGAAACCGGGCGCAAGCTCTGTGTTGGCCCAGTGGCGTTCGTGCTCGGCGCCGCGAGCTTGGCGCAACTGCCCGCTGGTGATCGGCCTGAAATCGCCTTTGCGGGCCGCTCCAATGTCGGCAAATCCTCGCTGCTCAATGCCGTGCTCAATCGCAAGAGCCTCGCGCGCTCATCAGCAGAGCCTGGCAAGACCCGCGAGCTTAACTATTTCGATCTTGGCGATGGCAAGCTCTGGCTGGTCGACTTACCGGGCTTTGGTTACGCCAAAGTCTCGCGCGATCAACAAGCCAAAT
>JBCBYJ010000046.1:0-10054 GCA_039815905.1 Pseudomonadota bacterium
CCGGCTGCGACGCGGTGATTTTGCAAGGTGGCGAAGGCGGCGGCCATACTGGATTGGTCGGTACGCTGCCTTTGGTCGCGCAAGCGGTGGAAGCGGTCAGTATACCTGTGATCGCGGCGGGCGGCATCTATGATGGACGCGGCCTCGCGGCGGCGCTGTCACTCGGCGCAGTCGGGGTCTGGATGGGAACGCGCTTCATTGCCTCAGCCGAAGCCCATGCGGCGCAGAGCTATAAAGAAACCGTGGTCGGGGCGGGCGATACCGATACGACCCGGACGCGATGCTATTCTGGCAAACCGATGCGGTGCCGGACCAATGATTACATCCTCGATTGGGAAGGTCGCCCGGACGAGATTCAAGGCTTCCCGATGCAGGCGGCTTTATCGGTGCAAACGGACGTTATTGGCGGCATTGGCGGGGTCACAGATGAGGCCCGCATAGATGCCGGAAAATCCTGCTTTGCGATGGGGCAATCAGCTGGCGGCGTGAAAGAGATTTTGCCAGTCAAAGAAATTGTCGATCAGATCATGTCGGATGCGGAGGCCACAATCACGCGGGTGGCAAGTTTGCGCGTTTCAGAGACGGTTTAAGCTCGCCATTCCAGATCCTCGCTGATACGGTTAACGATTATTCATCAGCATCTGGAGGACGAATATGCGGAATATGTCCTGTTTCCAGACGAAGGTCATGGCTTTCTGCGCAAGGAAAACCGGATCTCGGCTTCAGAGGCTTTTGTGACCTTCTTGGATCGTTTCCTGAAAGGCGAAGGTGAAGCAGCGGAGCCGATGACCGAAGCCTCGGCGTCTCCCGTGGCGAGCGACGGCTAGCCGACAACCCTGCTTGGCTGCCTGAGCGGTGTTTTAAGATCGCGCGCGACTTATTCGGGCGCGATCGCCGCCGTGGAAACGGTCAAAGGTTCGGGCAAATACGGAATTTCACGCAATGGGCACCAGGTGAGTCCAACGTGTCCTAGTCCGTGCGCAAGGAGTATCCCGCAGACCGCACGGTTCGAATCGGATTGTTCCCGCCTTGGCTCATTAGGGCTTTACGCAAACGGCCAATATGAACGTCCACGGTTCTGGCTTCGACATAGACATCAGAGCCCCAGACGCCATCGAGCAATTGCTCGCGCGAAAACACTCGGCCGGGGTGCTGGGCGAAATATTCCAGCAAGCGAAATTCCGTGGGTCCGAGATGAATGGCTTTATTATCGCGGGTGACGCTATGCGTGGCGCGGTCGATTTGAATGTCCCCGACGCGGATCTTGTCATCCATCAAAGCCGGTCGAATGCGGCGCAGCACGGCTTTGACGCGAGCCATTAGCTCGCTGGTTGAGAACGGCTTGGTGACATAGTCATCGGCGCCGGTTTCCAGACCGCGAATGCGGTCTGCTTCTTCGGTGCGCGCGGTAAGCATGATGATCGGCAGGTTGGCGGTCTCTTGGCGGGTTCGGACCCGGCGACAAATCTCGATGCCGGATATCTTGGGCAGCATCCAATCCAGCAACATCAAATCAGGGATGCGTTCGTCGATCAGCAGCATCGCTTCGTCGCCATCCGTGGCGATGGCGGTCTCATAACCTTCGCTTTCTAGATTGTATCTGAGCAGTTCTGAAACGGCTGCTTCATCCTCAGCGATAACAATAAAAGGTTTCATGATCGCGATCCTTAGTCTTTTTCATTCTGAATATTGGGCGCGACAGGGTCGCCAATGCGTTCCCCTGTCGCGATATAATGGACGACTTTCGCAATGTTTGTCGCATGATCGCCAATCCGTTCGAGATTTTTGACGATAAATAGGAAATTCGAGCGGGCATCAAGCTGCTCCGGCGCTTCGGCCATGAAGACCAACATGGCGCGCAGTAGACCATTATAGTGGCTGTCTATGTCACCATCCTGTTGCAGCACCCTGATCGCGGTGGCCGCATCGCGTCTGGCATACGCGTCGAGCGCCAATTGCAGATTGTTCGACACCGCCTGACCCATACGCTCAATGCCGCGCAAGGCGGAGCGATTGTCTTCGTCCATAACCGCTAAGCTGCGGCGCGCGATATTCTTGGCGAGGTCGCCAATCCGCTCAATGCCGCCAGCCAGTTTGATCGCGCCGATCACATTGCGCAGATCCGAGGCCATAGGTTGGCGTAAGGCCAACATCCGAACCGCTTTTCGTTCTGCCTCACGCTCCAGCCGGTCCATTTCCTGGTCCCGCTCGATGACGTTTCGCGCAAGCTCTGCATCGCGGCTCACGACAGCGCGGCAGGCGTCGCGGATCATGGCTTCAGCGAAGCCGCCCATACGCAACAGGTCCGCGGACAGCTGTTCAAGCTCTTCGGTAAAGGCGCTTACAATATGCTGCTGATTGGTCACCGCTTTGTCCTTATCCGAATCGGCCTGTGATATAGTCTTGGGTGCGTTGTTCAGCGGGATTGGTGAACACGGTTTCAGTATCGCCAAACTCAATCAATGCTCCGAGATTGAAGAAGGCTGTCTTTTGCGACACACGCGCGGCTTGCTGCATCGAGTGTGTGACGACGATGATGCAATATCGAAGCCGGAGCTCATCAATCAGCTCTTCAATACGAGCGGTCGCAATCGGATCGAGCGCCGAGCAGGGTTCGTCCATGAGGATAACTTCCGGGCTAATCGCGACGGCGCGAGCGATACAAAGACGTTGCTGCTGTCCACCCGAGAGACTGGTCCCGGTTTCGGTCAAACGGTCTTTCACTTCGCCCCAAAGCCCGGCCTTTTGAAGTGAGACCTCAACAATCTGATCAAGCTCAGCTTTTGACGAGGCGAGGCCATGAATGCGCGGGCCGTAAGCGATATTGTCATAGACTGATTTTGGGAACGGATTGGGTTTCTGAAACACCATGCCGACTTTTGAGCGCAGCACGACCGGATCGATTTCGGCGGCGTTAATATTCTCGCCATCCATGATGATCTCGCCCTCAACACGGGCGCCTTCAATGGTGTCATTCATCCGATTGAGACAGCGCAAATAGGTCGACTTCCCGCAGCCGGAGGGGCCGATTAAGGCGGTCACGGCTTTATCTGGGATCGAGATTGTGATGTCTTTGATCGCCGGTTGATCATGATAATAGGCGCTGACCCCCCGGCATTCGATCTTCGAGCCGCCAATGCCACCGGCTCCGGCGAGGAATACCGCATTTTGGTCTATTCCAGACTCAGCCATCGGTTACCACCTCCGCTCAAATCGGCGCCGAAGCAACGCAGCGACCAGGTTCATGGCTACCAGAATTACCAACAGAATGATAATCACAGCTGCTGTCATCGGCTCCCAAGCCCGCTCGGCTCCAGAGAACCATTGATAGATAATGACGGGCAGCGCCGTCGCCTCATCATTCAGCGAGCTTGGCACTTCGCTTATGAAGGCGACCATGCCGATTAAGAGCAGTGGGGCGGTCTCGCCCAGCGCGCGGGCCATGGCGATAATCGCGCCGGTTAGAATACCCGGCGCGGCAAGCGGCAGAACTTGATGGAAGACCGCCTGTGTGCGCGACGCTCCAAGCCCAAGCGCGGCATCGCGGATCGATGAGGGCACCGCCCGAAGCGCCGCGCGCGAGGCGATGATAATGGTCGGCAAGACCAACAGGCCCAAGACCAATCCGCCAACGAGGGGTACGGAACGCGGAAACCCAAACGTGTTCAAAAATACGGCGGCCCCCAACAGGCCGAAGATGATAGACGGCACCGCTGCAAGATTGTTGATATTGACTTCAATAATCTGAGTCAGGCGGGATTTTGGGGCAAACTCTTCCAAATAAATCGCCGCAAGAATGCCGACAGGAATGGCAAATAGCGCAGTGACCAGCATGGTGAAGAGTGAGCCAGCAATCGCCGCCGCCGCGCCCGCCAATTCTGGATAGGTGCTGTCTGCGTTCAAGAACAAATTACGGTTGAAGCGCCGTTCGATACGGTCTTGGTCTTTCATCATTATCGCGAGCGCGATTTGACGATTGTTGACCCTGCGATCGGCTTCAAAGCTGCCGAGAAACACCGCTCTGATCGGCGCCGCATTCTGCTCGCCCAGATCTGGAATAGGGCCAGCCAAATGGTCAAGGACCAGAGTTGCGCCAGACAGGCGCGACAGCTCAAACCAGGCACCGGAGAGGCTAATCAGGACGTCGCCGCTCGCCGCGTCGCTCCGCAATGTGCGGTCTTGAAACGCCGAAAACCCATCTGGGCCAGCATCGGTTAATCGGTAAGATCCAGAGCCATCGCGCGCCAGGCGACCGGCCGAGCCCACGGGCAAATTGCGGTGGCGCCGATAGGTGTTCTTCAAATACATGTCCAAATCGTCGGACACGACGAGACGAGTCCGAATTGGCTCATCGGCAAGGAATGGGTTGTCTTGTAAGCGGCGGGTCAGCGGCAAGACTGCGAGACGTGGGGATAGACCGAACAAATCGGCGCGCTGCATGCGCCCATCGGCCAGTTCTGGGAACAGATCCAGCAGCGTGTCGCGCACCGCCAGATTGGTATCGGTGACAGATATGTCCGCTTGGGTCGCTAGATCCGGGCGGTCAATCTCGAGCACCATTTCATAATGCGAAAACGCCGAAATTGCCTTGATCGCAATCGACATCAGCAAGAAGGCCAGAAACGAGATGGCAATGCCAATCGCTGCCATGCCATAGATTTGGAAGCGGCGTTCTGCGTTGTAGCGTTGTCGCAACCGCGCTTCCGGCGTCGTTTCTCGGCGTCGTCTTAGCTCAGTCATAGGCTTCCCGGTACCGTTCGACGATGCGTAAGGCGAAAATATTGAAGAGCAAAGTGACTCCAAACAGGACGAAGCCGAGGGCGAACGCTGAGACTGTTTTGGCGCTATCGAATGAGGTGTCTCCGGTCAGCAAAGAGACAATTTGATAGGTCACTGTTGTGATATCTGAGGTCGGATCCAGCGTGATCAGCGCCCGCCCCCCTGCGGCCATGACGACGATCATGGTTTCACCAATCGCGCGCGATACGGCGAGCAGGATGGCTGCGATAATCCCCGGCAAGGCTGCTGGCAATACAACTTGTTTGATCATTTCCGACTTGGTCGCGCCCACCGCTAAAGCGCCATCGCGAAGCGGCTGCGGCACGGCCCGAATGACGTCATCGGATAAGGAGCTGACAAACGGGATAATCATCACCCCCATGACCAATCCGGCGGCCAGGGCATTGGTGGGCTGGGCTGCTAATAGGTCGCTGGGCGTAAAGGGCAGGGCGTTCACCCACTGGGCAAAGCTGCGCACCAAGGGCGCGATCAGCGTGGCCGCGAAAAACCCGTACACAACGGTTGGGATTCCCGCCAAGAGCTCAAGAATCGGCTTGGCCCAATTGCGCATTTGAGCACTTGCATATTCCGACAGATAGATCGCCGAAAATAAACCAATCGGCACGGCGACACACATCGCCAAGACGGCAATCATTAGCGTCCCGAAGAAGAGCGGCACAGCGCCAAAATTCCGACCGGTTTGCGCGTTCCAATTGGTGCCAAATAGAAACTCAAAAATGCCGGGCCCATCGGGCAAGCTGAAAAACCGAATGGTTTCGAAGACCAGCGATAAGACGATGCCTGCGGTTGTCAGCACCGCAATCCCCGCGGACAAAAACAACAAAGCGGTGATCGTGCGCTCAACATAGCGTCTGGCGGGGAAGCTGCGTTCAAGCTGGCGCCGTGCCCACACAAAGCCGATGCTTGAGGCGAGAATGGCGAACAGGATGCTGATCAACCTGATGCCGCCTTTAAGCTGCGCATAGCGATCAACGCTGGCATCAAACAGCTCAATGCCTGTCACTTCATGGGCGCGGCTTTGCGCGTGGCTGGCGACGCGCTCAATAAAGAGGTCGACCTGCCCGGCACCGCGATTGGTGAGATAGGTCGGCAGCTCATCCAGCAAAACCCCACGCGCATAGCCTTCGCCGGTCAGCAAATAGATCAAAAAGATCAGTGTCGCGGGCAACACGGTTGCAAAAGCCAGGAAATAGCCATGATAGTTCGGCTGAGAGTTTAACCGCGCTGAAACGGTCGAGCCAGTCGGCAAAGCTGCGACCTGCGTGCGCCCAAGCGTGAACGCAACAAAACCCGCCGCCGCCAAGGGTGCGATCAATAGCCAGCCGATCGGCAAATGTCCTAGCGTTTGCAGCATCAGGAGTGGGTCTTCAAAAACTGGGCTCTTACATCTGGTCGATAACACATATGTGACACTCAGGATGACGCAGACAGCGCCTTTTGATCAAAACGGAACCTCGGACGAAAAAGAAATTACCTCGCCGGTTTGGGGGTGGCGTATTTCAATCGATTTAGCATGCAAACACAATCGCGCATTCGTATTCGGGTCGCCATAAAATACGTCACCCAAAATCGGGTGTCCAAGGCTCTGCATATGCAGCCTTAATTGATGCGAGCGTCCGGTTTTTGGTGTCAGAGCAACCCGTGTCGAGCCGGCATCGCGCTCAATCACGCGCCAATGCGTAATCGCTTCGCGGCCATCCGGGTCGAGATGACGAAGCGGTCTTTGCTTGGAGAATTTCGCAATCGCCGCGTTGACGGTGCCTTGATCGGGGCGCAATTGGCCGCAGATCAAAGCTTCATACTGTTTTTTAATGGTGCGGCTTTCAAATTGCCGCGACAAGGCGCGCTGACCGTCAAGGGTGCGCGCAAAGATTATGACGCCCGACGTGTCCATATCGAGCCGGTGTATGATCAAGATCGGCCCGTGCCGGTCTTCCGCAATGCTGCTGGCACAGATGGCCTTTTCAGGACCCCGTCCAGGCACGCTGAGAAGGCCGCTTGGCTTATCGCACACCACGATAAAAGCGTCAGAGTAGAGCGTTTTCAAAGTCTCCGCGGCGGGCGGATTATACGGTTTCGGTGCCAGCATGCTCTTTCACACGCGGCATCCAGATGCCGAATGCCGTCCCTGCGCCTTCTAAGCTCTCAACCGCCAGCCCGCCGCGATGGCGCGCCATGATGTGTTTAACAATCGCAAGGCCCAATCCGGTGCCCTCAATCTTGCCGCCACGGCTTTCATCGACCCGGTAAAAGCGCTCGCCAAGACGGGGCAAATGCTGTTCTGAAATGCCGTCACCATCATCGGTCACGCGCACCCAGATCGCCGGGACTCCCGCTGACGCATAGGGCTGCAGCAGCAAAGCGCGTTTGGCCTCTGAGGATTGGCGGCTGCAAGCGGTGGCGGCGTCCGCCATGGTCGGTGCCACGCCGACACTGATATGCACCGCCCCGGACTTGCGCGCATATTTGATCGCATTGCTGGCTAAGTTCTGAACAACTTGAGCGATCTCATCCTCGTCGGCAATCGCGTTGACCGAAAGATCTGGCGCATCGAAATGGAGCTGAATACCGGCTTCTTCGGCAATTGGCAGCAGCGCTTGGCTGGTCCCGCGCACGACATCAATGACGTCGACTTGCGTTTTTGGCGTACGGTGTTCACTAAACTCAATCCGCGACAGGGATAAAAGGTCAGCGACCAAACGCTTCATGCGCTCTGTTTGCTGCGCCATAATCTCCAAAAACCCGCCCCAGGCTTCGCGATCATCTTTGGCGGGGCCGCGCATGGTTTCGATAAAGCCGCCAATCGCGGTTAAAGGCGTGCGCAGCTCATGACTGGCATTGGCGAGAAAGTCGGCGCGCGCCCGTTCGGCGCGGCGCACTGCGGTGAGGTCCTCTAATACCATCAACACTGAGCCAGCATCCAACCCTGGCCGAACATGTGCCATCCAAACCTCGGTATCGGCATTTTGGGTAAACTCGACCCGCTCATTTGCGCCGGCTTCTGCGACGCGTTCGACAGCCGCGAGCAGGCTCGGCTGGCGGAGCATGGCGCTTGGAAAGTCGGCATCGCTCGACGAGATTCGAAACAGCGTGCGCGCATATCTGTTCGCGATCGTAACCTGACCGGTTTTTGAAATCATCATTGCTGGCAAAGGCAAGGCGAGAATGAACGGCTCTACTGGCTGCACAGCGTTGTCGGGCGCAGAAGGTCTCGCAGCTGGGGCGGATTGTAAGACTTGCGGGGTCGGTGGTCTTTGCGAAGAGGGGGCTGACCCGACATAGTAAGCCAGCGCCCCGGCTGACATAACGATGGCACCGGTAATCCATTCGACCAGGCCGATCGCGCCGGTCAGATAAAGCAGAGCGAGCACGGCAACGGCGCCAGAGCTTAGGACGAAAAAGTCCCGAAATCGCGGCGGCGGATCTGAAGGCATTGACCGGTCTTCATCTGACATTGCGTCACAGCGTCCTGCTTATTCATAGTCCATAAGGGACTTCTGCGCGTATACAGAGCGTAGTCAGATGAGCAAGTCTGAAAGCTTTTCAAAAATTATTGAATAACGATAATTGTTTGTTGACAGTCGAGTAGTGCAGGCGTAAAGCGGGCTTCAAGGTGGAAGAGGTATCTATGAAACAGTCGTTTCTCATTTTAGGGGCGGTCCTGCTCAGCGGATGTTCAACTTTGCCGAGCCTGCCGCAATTGGGCGGCGAGTCCGAAGTGGTTTTTCCGGTGGCCCCGGATGCGCCCGCGATGTGGGCGGCGTCAGGCGTTTCTGGTGAAGCGCCGAGATCTGACTGGTTGGTGCAGTTTGACGATGATACACTGATCCTATTGGTGAATGAGGCGCTGGCGGCCAATCCCTCCATAAGATCACAATTCTATGCCGTCGAAGCGACCCGCGCCCAAGCCCGGAGCGTTTATGGGCGCACGTTACCAAGTGTTTCTGGATCTGCTTCCGCGGGCGGCCGCGAGACCTATAGCGCCATCACAGATAGCCGATCCGCGACGGAGACTTATGGGTTGTCCCTCGATGCGAGTTGGGAGCTGGACTTATGGGGACGGCTCCGCTCAAGCATTCGCGCCGCAGATGCGGATCTGGTCGCCGGCGAAGCCGATCTTGCGTCCGCGCGCCTGTCTTTGGCGGCGCAAACAGCGATTGCCTGGTTTGACTTGAATGAAGCGCTCGCTCAGGAGCGCGTTGCCGTTGAAACGTTTGAAGCACGCACCCGCGCGCTCGAGCTGACAGAGCGCCGGTTGTCGCGCGGCCTCGCTTCGGCGCTGGATGTGCGGACCGCACGGACCACGCAAGCCTCTGCTGAAGCCTCCATCGCATCGCGCCGACAAGCCAGTCAAAACGCCACGCGCCGGTTGGAAATTTTACTCGGACGCTATCCCAGCGCCGAACTCGATGCCGCTGCCGTCCTGCCCATCTTGCCAGATCTTCCAGCGGCGGGTGCGCCGGCGCTGTTGCTGACCCGGCGACCAGACATTGCCGCTGCTGAAGCACGGGTCACGGCCGCGGGTCTGCGGGCGGAACAAGCGCGTCTGGCAATGTTGCCAAGCCTGCGTCTGACGGGTTCGGTGAGCAATAGTGAAACCGATCTGTCCGACGTGTTCGATCCTTCGCGGGTTGCGGCTTCGCTGATAGCTGGCTTGTCTGCGCCGATCTTTAATGGTGGCGCGCTCGATGCGGATCGCGACGCGGCGATCGCCCGGGCGCGAGCCTCGGTTGAGAATTATGCGTCAACTGTTTTAACTGCGTGGCGCGAGGTCGAAGACGCGCTCGCCGCAGATTCGCTCTTAGCTCAACAAGAAGACGCGCAGCTGCGCGCGCTTGAAGAAGCCCGCTTGGCCGAGGAATTGGCGACGCGGCAATACACCAATGGTTTGGTATCGATCTTCAATTTGATCGACTCGCAAACAAGAAGACTGACGGCAGAAAGCAATGTCATCGCCGCCCGATCGGCGCGCGCCTCTAATCGCGTCGCGTTTCATTTGGCGCTCGGTGGCGGTTTGCCTGTCCCAGATCCTGCATCCCTAATTGCGGACATCACGCCTAGCCCAGAAGAAGGCATCCTCCCATGAGTCGTATAATTAGTGTCATCCTCGTCGTCTTAGCCCTTGCGGGCATGGGCGCGCTCGCCTTCGGAACGATCCAGGTTTTGAAGCCGGAACCTGAACAGGCCGAAGAAAAATTCGCCGGGCTCTCGGTTTTTTCTGAGCGCATTGTGCGCGATGACCTCGAATTCAAAG
>JBCBYJ010000047.1:0-9910 GCA_039815905.1 Pseudomonadota bacterium
CCGTGGATAAGAGTTTTTTCGGGACTTTCTTGCGATTGTCCTCATCAAAGCTCCACTGGCCGCCCATCGGAGCGTCGCCTTGCATCAGCACATTGAGGCGTCTGCGCTGCGCTTTGTAAAACTCTACCATGAACCAGCGTTTCTGAGTGGCGCGCCAGTTTCGATTGTCGGCCTTGCTGTTTAGAAACCCCGGCGTTTCGAGTATTTCCAACTCGATCTCGGCTTCTTTCGCATAGGCTTTCAGGCGTTTTTCCAGACTAAAATCAACCGGATCGGCGCAGACGAGCCGCGTAAAACCAGCCTTGGAGAGATCGGCAATCGTCTGCTGTGTGACAGGTTCGCCCACGTCGTAGTCGACATAATCGACTGTCTCGCCTTCGGTGCGCAGCCGTTCGGCATAGCGCGTCATGCTGGTGCGATGCAGCCACAGTTTTTGCTTATGAAAGCGCATTGGATATTGTGGATCGCCGAAAAACAGCGGATCCTCGATCAGAACGGTGTGATCTGGCTGTTCAGCCCGTCCTGGATGCTGGTCGAACAATTGGTGGGGGAAAATAAGCAAAGCTGTGCGCATCTGCCCGACTTAGAGCGTAGATCGCTTGCCGCCACCCCCGAGTCCCTGCCATAAGCTTTAACCATGAGCGAGACGCCCGATACTCCGCCCGAAACACCGCCCGAAATACCGGAAGACGCCGCGCGCGATGATGCCACATTTTCGATGTTCGGAGATGCCGAGATGGGCGCGCCGAAAGCGGACGGCTATCAAGTCCTCGCCCGCAAGTATCGCCCGCGCCTGTTTTCAGACCTGATCGGCCAAGAGGCGATGGTGCGGACGCTGACAAACGCGTTCGAAACCGGTCGCGTCGCGCATGCCTTCATGCTGACCGGCGTTCGCGGGGTGGGGAAAACGACCACTGCACGCCTGCTCGCGCGGGCTTTGAACTATACGCGTGAAGGCCAGGATGCACCGAGTATGGAACTCGACCCTCCTGGAGATTTTTGTGCGGCGATCATGGCTGGCAATCATCCCGATGTTTTGGAGCTGGATGCCGCCTCGCGCACCGGCGTTGCCGATATGCGCGACTTGCTGGACGGGGTGCGCTATTCCCCGGTCTCGGCGCGCCACAAAGTCTATATCATTGACGAAGTGCATATGCTCTCGACAGCGTCTTTCAATGCGCTCCTAAAGACGCTGGAAGAGCCGCCGCCGCATGTGAAATTTATCTTCGCGACCACTGAAATCCGCAAAGTCCCGATCACGGTCCTATCGCGGTGTCAGCGCTTTGACTTAAAGCGTCTAGAAAGCGCAGCCCTGGCGCAGCATCTGGCTAAAATCGCCTCGAAAGAGGATGCGAATGTTTCAGAGGAAGGGCTGGCGCTGATTGCACGCGCGGCGGAGGGCTCGGTCCGGGATGGCCTTTCAATCCTCGACCAAGCGATTGTTCAAGCCCTGGACGGCGACGAGGTGACCGGCGCGCGCGTGCGCGACATGCTCGGCCTCGGGGATCGCTTGCGTTTGCTTGATGCGTTTGAGTTTGCGATCCAGGGCGAGGCGCAAAAAGCGGTGGATGAGGTGGCTGAGCAAGTCCGCGCCGGGGCCGATCCATTGGTGATCTTGAAAGACATGCTTGAAATCGCCGCCGATATTGCAACCGTTCAGGCCGCTGGCAATAATTATCAATTGCCGGGTCCGGCCGACTGGACCGGCCGCACACACGAGATCGCGACCACGCTGACACCGGCGCAAGCGCAGCGCAATTGGCAGATCTTGCTATCCGGCTATCGCGACACGCAAACCGCACCGGAAGCGGATACCGCTTTGCGGATGGTGGTGTTAAGATTGGTCTCTGCGGCGCGATTGCCGAGCCCAGAAGAGGCGGCGCGCTTGCTCCAGTCAGGAGGGGCCTCGGGCGCAGCGGGAAAGCCTGAGACAGCAGGGGCGACCCCCAGTGGCGGCGCCGAAGCGGTGGTGCAACTGGTCCAACCGAGCGCGCAGAAAATCCAAAACTTTCGAGATGTGCTTGATCATCTCGACACGCGCAAAGAAGCGCGACTGTGGGGCGAAGCACGCAAATATATTCGGGCGGAGAATTTTCGCCCCGGTCGGCTCATTTGTGCGGTCGACCCCGGAGCGCCGCGCGATTTGTTGCGGCGGCTAACTGACTTTTTGGAATATGAAACCGATATGGATTGGGACGTGCTCCTGTCCGAAACATCTGTTGAGACGCAAAAAGAAACCGAGTCGAGAGAGCGGGCCGAGCTGCTGGCGGACGCGGCTGAGCATCCAGATATTGCAGCAGCGCTGGCGGCGCTGCCCGGCGCAGAAATTGTCGATGTGGAAAACAGCACGGCCCTTGATCCGGCGACCTTGACCGACAATGTCGTGCCCCTGAAACGCAGCTCTAAAGCGTAAGATTGGAACCTGAATGACTGACCTCACAAAAATCATGCAGCAAGCGCAAGAAATGCAGAGCAAGATGCAAGAGGCTCAGGCGAAAATCGAAGAAACCGAAGCCGAGGGCATTGCTGGCGCGGGCTTAGTCTCTGTCGTGTTGAAGGGCAAAGGCGAGCTGATCGCGATTAAAGTCGATCCATCGCTCTTATCCGACGATGCAGAGATCATCGAAGATTTGATCAAAGCCGCGCATCGCGAAGCGCGCAAGAATCTCGATCTGGCAATGGAAAAAGCCATGAAAGACGCCACGGCCGGGTTTGGCGGCATGTTGCCAGGCTTTAAAATGCCATTCTAGACGGGCTCGTCGGACTTGGTTTCATTGGCCATGAGATATTCTGTATCGCGCTCTGAGGCGATGAGCGCGCGGACGGTTTCGGTTTCATAGCCCATTTCTTCGAGTGCCCGTGCCGACATTTGCAGGCCCGCTTCAATCGCATCTGGGATGACAAAGGTCGCGCCAGCCGAATAGAGCGAGCGGGCATGGTCTGCATCTTGCGCGCGCGCGATAATCGGAATGTCCGGTCGGCTGAGCCGCGCGGTTTTGACCATATTCTCAGCGCTAAACGCATCATCCAGTGTGATCACCACCATGCCAGCATGGGCAAGGCCTGCGCGATGCAAAACCTCCTCGCGCCCACCATCGCCGAAATAGACACGCCAGCCTTGCTCGCGTTGTTTCGCCACGGTTTTAGGATTGGTCTCAAGTCCGACAATGTCAGCATTCTCGCGGTCTAGGATATGCGCCACGGCGCGTCCGACGCGTCCAAACCCGGCGACGATGACATGCCCTTCTGCATCGCTATAATCATTCGCAAGGCCCGGCCCGTTTTCGCTGCGCGAGAGCTTCGCCGCCACCCAGATCCCGATCCGCCAGCTCATCGAGATGATCAGCATGGACAGCGCCACAATCGCAGAGAGCACAGTCGTGGTCTCCATTGCCAGCGTGCCAGCCGCGAGACCTGCGCCTAAGATCACGAATGCAAATTCCCCCGCAGGTGCCAGCAGGGCTGCGGACTCTGCCGAGACGGCCCAATTGCCAGAGAAAATTCTGACCGCAATCAAGGCGACAATCGTCTTCAAGATCAGCATGAGGATGAGACCGCCAAACACGATCGGCCAATTCTCAAAAACCACGTTCAGATCTAAAGCGAGGCCAACCGTCAGGAAGAACAGCCCGAGCAAGAGGCCTTTAAAAGGCTCCAAATCAATCTCGGTCTGATGTTTAAACTCGGTTTCGCCCAGCAAGAGCCCTGCGAGGAACGCCCCCAAGGCGAGCGACAGACCCGCATTGGCGGTAATCACCGAGGCGCCAACAACCGTGAGCAGCGTGATCGCCATGAGAAAGTCTCGCCCACCCGCATTGGCGGCCAAGCGAAACACATGGCGCAGCGCATAGCGGCCGATCACGAAGATGATCAGCAGCGCGACAAATCCATTGAACAGGGCTTGCCCGAAGACCGATAGCAGCCCGGCATCGCTCTGACTGGCTGTGAAGCCGACAAAAATCAGGATGGGCGCGACCAATATGTCTTGAAATAACAGCACGCCTAAAGCGGTGCGCCCGACCGGGCTCGCGGCGCGCTTATTTTCGATCATCAGCTGCATCACAATCGCCGTCGAAGACAAAGCGAGGGCCAAGCCAATAATCGCCGCGGCGGCGGGCGGCTGGCCCAATAGGTAGGCGATATAGGCGATGATTATGGCGCTCAGCAAAGCTTGTGCAGAGCCAGCACCAAACACCGTGCGTTTCAGCGCCCAGAGTTTCTCAAAAGACAGCTCAAGCCCTAATAGGAAGAGCAAGAATAAGACGCCCAGCTCGGCAAAAGGCGCCGCGGCTTTCGGGTCTGAAATGGTCAAATATTCCAGCAAAGGGACTTGTTCGCTGAACGCGCTAAAGCCGCTTGGGCCCAAAGCGATTCCCGCGAGTATGAAGCCGACCACGGCCGGCAGACGCAAAGCGCGCAGAAAGGGCACGACGAGGCCAGCCGCAATTAAGAAGACCAGCATGTCTTTGATCAGCACTTCTTGGCCTTCATGGCCCATTATGGCGTCCTTCATGGCGAGGGTATGCGGCCATGTTTAGACGGTTTGAAGCAAAGCGAAAGATGACATCTCGCGCTTTTGGTGAGGGCTTAAACGGTTTCGATCCGCGATTTCAGCGTGCGCGTGAGTTTGGCTCTCGCATCGGCGCTTAAAGCGTCTTCAAATAGGGTGAGATGTTGGGTGACAACGCCGGCGACGGCACCGGACCCGATGGCGCTGTCTTCGCCGCTCTCGCGCAGAAATTCCAAATGATAGCGCAGAATAATCACGACATTGGTCGCAAGCGGGTCCAATTGATGGCGCTCAATTTTGAGGTGGCCGACTTTCATCATGCTGTGAAAAAAGGTGCGGAACTGGGCCAGCGTGTCGCGATAGATCCCTGGTAAACGCTCCAGCAAGCGATCTGTATGTTCGCCATAATCGGCTTGGTCGCGATATAAAAAGCGATACTGCCGAATCTCCCAAACCAAACTGGCGAGCATGTCCGCATAGTCTTCTAGAACGCGATCTGGGTCGCTCGGTAACTTCGACAACCGGTCTTCGACGTCTTCAAGAAATTGGTCGCCCAGCGCTTCAAGCAATGCCCGCTTGTTCTTGAAATGATACCAAAGATTGCCCTCGGCGATGCCACAGTTCGCGGCAAGGTCCGCAGTTGTGACATTGCCGAACCGGCGCGCATTAAACGCGTTGCGCGCCGTTTCTAAGATGCGATCCTTGGTCTTCATTAGGCCTTTGGATGCACAATCACTGGCAGGTCGCTATAGCCCATGACGAAATTTGACAGGATTCGCGTCGGCTCACGGACCAGCTCGATCCGGTCAAAGCGATTGAGAATCTCTTCCCACAAGATCCGCAGCTGCATTTCGCCAACCCGGTTGCCCATGCAGCGATGCACGCCAAATCCGAACGAGAGGTGACGCCGCGCATTCGGGCGATCAATCCAAAACCGGTCTGGGTCTTCAATCACGGTTTCGTCGCGATTTCCGGAAACGTACCACATCACGACTTTGTCGCCTTTGCGTATCTGTTTTCCGCCAAGCTCAATATCTTCGAGTGCGGTGCGGCGCATATGCCCCAGCGGGGTTTGATAGCGAATGATTTCAGACACCATGTTCGGGATCAAGGAGGGGTTGGCCTTGAGCTTGATGAACTCATCCGGGTTCCGGTTCAGCTCAACAATGCCAGCGCTGATCGAATTGCGGGTTGTGTCATTGCCACCGACAATGAGCAGCATCAAATTGCCGAGCAGCTCCATCGGGTTTTTAATCATATCCTTGGTTTTGGGATTGTGCGCCATCAATGAAATGAAGTCGAACTTGGGCGGTTGCGCGGCGCGCTCCTGCCAGAGGCGCGCGAAATAGGCGAGGCATTCATGCAAAACGCGCTCACGCTCTTTCATATCGACTTCGACGCCAACGGTTTCGGAGGTCGTGGTCACGTCAGACCAGAGCGGCAGGAGGTGGCGATCTTCGAACGGGAAATCGAACAAAGTGGCCAGCATTTGCGTGGTCAGTTCTTTAGAGACATGCTCGACCCAATTGAGCTCTTCATTGACCGGCAAATCGTCAAGAATATTGCACACGCGTTGGCGGATCAGATGTTCGATGTCTGAGAGCTGCGAGGGGGCGACCGCCGGCGAGGCGGCCTTGCGTTGATCAATGTGCTTCTGACCATCCATCGCAATAAACATCGGCGTGTTGAAGTCCGCAGGCGCGTCGCCAATGACGATATCGCGATCTGAGGAAAACACATGGTGATTGGAATCCACCGCTAGGATGTCTTCATATTTGGTGACCGACCAATACGGCCCGAACGGGCTGTCTGGACAGTAATGAACCGGGTCTTCATGGCGTAGCCTTCGGAAATACGCGCCCTGCGCATTTGCTTCGAAGATTTCCGCTCTTGAAACATCCAGCGTCTCAAGTGGCAGCGAATAAGGATCTGGAACGCCTGCATCTTCCGGACTGTAATGTGTGTCAGCCATGTTTTTCCTCCGATTTATCTATTTCTAGGGTAATAACCCTAAAAATCGAAAAAGCCAAGCTGATGGGCGAGACTTGCTTCGCGCGCCGAGTCCCTCACATTAGCAGCTATGAGCAAGTCTTCTGCGGGTCCTGAAATTCAACGCATGATCGATCTGATCGCGCGCTTGCCGGGGCTTGGTCCGCGCTCAGCCCGTCGCGCTGCTTTGTTTCTGCTGAAACGACAAGATTCTTTGCTGAAGCCGATGGCGGAGGCGATGGCAGACGCAGCGGCTAAGATCGAGCAATGCCAGATCTGCGGGAATTATGACACGCTGCAACCGTGCGCGGTGTGCCAGGCGACGGGCCGCGATGATGGCGTGATCTGCGTGGTCGAGGACGTGCCCGACCTCTGGGCTCTCGAGCGCGCGGCAGCGTTTCGCGGGCGCTATCATGTCTTGGGCGGCGTGATGAGTGCATTGGACGGCATTGGCCCGGAAGACTTAACGATTGGCCTGCTGATTGATCGCATCAAGCAAGGCGGCGTGCGTGAAGTGATCCTGGCGCTCAATGCCACGGTGGATGGCCAAACCACAGCGCATTATGTGGCCGAGCAGTTGGAAGGCCTCGGGGTTGAGGTCACCCGCTTAGCGCATGGCGTCCCGGTTGGCGGCGAGCTTGATCATCTTGATGACGGCACGCTGGCGACCGCCTTGCGGTCACGCCGCGGGGTTTAGACGCTACTCCGCCTTTTCAATCCGATAGATCACCCCGTCCAACATATTGGTCGCCACATAGATCGCATCTGGCGTCGAAATCACGTCTCGAAAGCCGGTCCGCAGGTCTTCGAGCAGGTCCTGCGTTTCGCCCATGGTGCCGTCAGCGCCGACATCGACCCGGACCAGTTTTTGACCACTTGGTCCATCCATGGCGCCGATCAAGAGATCACCTGTCCAGTCCTCAAAGCCCGCTGTTTCGACAATCGCCATACCCGACGGGGCAATTGACGGCACCCATTTGACGGCAGGTTGCTGCATGCCGGGCGCCTCGGTCTCGTCGGTGATGATGGTGCCATCATAATTGATGCCATAGGTAATCGTCGGCCAGCCATAATTCTTGCCAGGCTCGACCACGTTAAGCTCATCGCCGCCCTTCGGGCCGTGCTCATGCGCGAGCAAGAGATTAGCGCCGCTATGATAGACCATGCCTTGAACATTGCGGTGGCCATAGCTCCACACGGTTGGATTGCCGTCTTCGCCCGAAAACGGATTGTCGGCGGGCAGGGATCCATCTGGCATGATGCGGGCGATTTTGCCGTGAAGATTGGTCGGGTCCTGCGCGTCTTGCATATAGCGATAGCCGTCTCCCAGCGAAATGGTGAGCGAGCCATCCGGCAAAAAGACCATTCGCGACCCATAGTGGAACGTCGTCTCGCGCGGGGCGCCGACAAAAATCTCCGTCACATCCGTGAGACCGCTCAAGTCTTCGGCGAGCGTCGCCGAGATCACTGCGGTCGTATTGGTGTCGCCCATATCTTTGGAATAGCTGAGATAGAGTTTGCGATTGCTTTCAAAGCTCGGATCGAGCGTGATTCCCATGAGGCCACCTTGTCCGGCCACCAAGATATCCTCAGGCAGGCCGGTCAAAGGTGCCTCGACCAGCGTGTCGTCTTGGATCAGACGCAGCCGCCCTTCGCGCTCGGTCACCAGCAGATCACCATTTGGCAGCGCCGCCATACCCCATGGAAACTCTAGGGCTTCCGCCACCGGTACCAGCATCAGGCCATCTTTCGAGACCAGTGATCCGTCGGCATTGGCTTGCGGGGCGGCGGCTTGTCCACCACAGGCGGCCAGACCAAACAGGGCGAGAGCGTAAAGGCTCGGTCGGATCATCATGAAGCTCCTAAATTTAGTTCAAACCCGTACATAATCTGTTCGACTTCAAATGAAAGAAGGGCGACCCAATTGGATCGCCCTTCCCCTCTCTCCCCTGAAAATTCAGGGGCCCCTTGATGGGTAAACTTAGAAGTTTGTTCTCAAGGTTACGCCGTAAGTCGCTGGGTCCTGAACGAACTGGCCGCGTGCCCGATCGCCAAAGCCACCGCGAAGTGGAATGTTGAAGGTCACGTTCTTGGTGCGCTCATCAAAGATGTTATTGCCCCAGAGTTCAACGGTCCAACGACCATCTTCAGACTCAAGACCAATGCGGAGGTTCACTTTGGTATTGTCGTCTTGATAATCACCTGGCAGCTCCGGTGCTGAAGCGATCAAGGTCATAACCTCTGCGACTGTATCCGCCGGGCCGACGAGACCGGGCTGAAGACCGTTCGCATTTGCCAGTTGCAGCGAGGTGATCGCTTCTACTGGCTGGCTTGAGGTCCGACGTTCTGTTTCGTAGCGGACAGAGCCGGTCGCGAAGAAGTTCATATTGGTGAACACGTCACGCTCATATGTGCCGCCCAGAATGGCAACGAGTTCAGGCGCATTGGTCAGCGGCTGTCCACAAAGGGTCAGCGGGTTCCGAGCAAAGTCCGGATCGCTGGGGTCCAGTGGGGTACAATCGTCTGGATACGCAGCGTCAGCATAAGTCAGGCCAAGATTGGCGAGGAAATTGTCGGTCAGCTGGGCCAGACCTTCAAATTCAACCCCCTTACTTTCGGCTTTGCCAACATTAAAGGTTTGGAATTGTGTCCCGGTAAATTCGAGCACCTGGAAGTCTTCCATTTCTTGAATGAAGGCGGCGATGTTCACGCGGGCGCGGCCATCAAAGAAGTCGGTCTTGAGCCCGACTTCCCACGCGTCGACTTTTTCAGAGTCAAACTGTGGGCTGGCACCGCCACCGGCAGCAGACGCATCCAAGTTAAACCCGCCAGACTTAAAGCCGTGCGTGAAACCACCGTAAATATTCGTGGTGGAGTTCAGCTTGAAGCTGCCTTTCAATGTGTAGACCAGTTCATCGTCCTCGAAGGTTTCGTTGAACTCTTGTGGCAAGAAGTCGAGCAAATAAGCCTGCGGTCCAGCGGCCACTGCGCCAAGCACAGCGCCTGGATTGGCCGGATCATAAGCCGGTGCCGCAAAGACAAAGCAGTTAATAACCGCGGTCAATTCATCCAAGCGGATCACGTTACCGAGATTAACTGGCGGTGCAGCGCCAGCCGCAACGGTTTGGAAGAAGGCATTACAGGCATCAAACTCGCCGCCGGTTTGTTCGAACGCGCCGTCTTTCGACTCGTCGACATAGCGCAAACCTAAAGTGAGATCGATCCGATCCGTCAGTGCGAACACATTGTGCGTGAAGATCGAAATCGACTCGCCGCTTTGTGTGAACGTGTTGGCGGCAAAATCGCCTTCCGTGCTGACGCCTTGGGCTAAGTCGCTAAAGATGTTGCCGGACGCGCCGCCAAGAATACTCAGCGATGCAGATTCTTGCAGATCACCAAGCAAGGTCAGAG
>JBCBYJ010000048.1:0-9797 GCA_039815905.1 Pseudomonadota bacterium
CATGGGGAGCGCTTAGAGGAAGGTGCGGTCCAAGGCGATTAAAGGTCGTAGTCTAGAACTTGACCCGGGATGCTCAATTGGACGGTTTGCTCCCATTCTCTCTGGAGAAAGGCCCTCAGACGGCGCGTCGCCGCCTGAGGGGGACGTCGGGGATAGAGTGTGGGAAAGAGGTGGGGATTCAGGCTCTTGGTAAAGTCTAAAGGACTCTCTCTCCTTCACGCTCTGCCCAGCTCGTCTGGGCCGTCCAGCACGCGGTCTGACCCGCAAGCGCCGCCGCACTCATCGGGGGCTTGGACGGGCCAGTTGCGCTAGCGGCGTTTCAACCAGTCGAAAGCTCATCCAGGCCAGGAAACAGGCGCCTATGAAAGCCGCGACCAGTCCCGTCAATGTCGCGGCGAAATTGTCAATCAAGCCCATATTCGTGAGGATGGCTTCGGCAATAAAAAAGTATGTGAAGTGGATCAAGTACAAGGCGTAGCTGATATTCCCGAAAAAGTTAGACAGATTGGATTTTACGACTTGACCTCGAACCTCAAATCCCAAGGCCGCCCCGATCAGCAAAGCCGCGCCAATCCCGGCGACGAAAGGATTGTGCGCGCCATTCGACAGGACCAGGAAGGCCAAGCCGAAACCGACCATCGCATAGACCATCAAGGGATGGAGCTTTGACAGCCAGGCTCTGTGCTGCTTCCAAATCACGGCCAGGATCATGCCCCACACAAATTCCAGTATGACCGGGTTTGAGTAAAAATTCAGGGAGACCAGCGTGCTGGGTATAACCAAGCCCAGCGCGGCAAACGCCGCGATTGCGAGCCCCACGCCAAATACGACTTTGTCGACTGTCAGAACGCTCAAGCCAATGAAAAAGATGAGATAGAAAAACACTTCAAAATAAAGGGTCCAACCGACCAGCAGGACGGGCATAGACCTTTCGATGACGGGTTCATACGGGATGAATAAGAGCGATTTTATAAGCTCGGCGAGTGTCGGCAGATTCGAGCTTTCTCCGGCAAGTGAGTCGACAATAAACAATCCAAAGACACATAAGGTGACGAGCCAATAAAGCGGAACGACCCTCAAAAACCGGCGTCGTAGGAAATCAATCGGTGTCGTCGTGGGCTTGGTCGAAATCACGATCACGAACCCCGAAATCACAAAAAACAGATCGACTCCCAGCACGCCAAGCCCTGGATGGTGATCGATGAGGTCGTTTCGATACAACACGTAGAGGCCGTGATGCGCGACCACCATGAGCGCGGCGACGCCGCGAAGGAAGTGTAAATTATGGATCATTTTGCCCGGGAAAATGACTGTGCATTTGGGTTGTGGCTGATCCGAATAAAGATTCTCCAAATGCGCGCACAAATCGTCGGGCCCATGGCCTTTGCCCGATGGCTCGCCGCGTTTACAAGCTCCGGATGGGTCCGTCGCGAGGGACGCTGGGTTTTGCAGCGCCTTTGCCATAACCGTACTTTTTAAGCAGGCCGCGAAATTGGTGATAGCTGAGGCCGAGGGTTTTGGCGGCCTTGCCTTGATGGCCGTCATGGGCGGACAATGCGGTGTCGATCAGGCTGGTCTCAAATAAGCGGATTTGGTCATCAAAAGGGATGTCCAGCACCGGCGGCGGCGGGGCCGTGTCGGGGGCGGCTGCGCTGGACCGTGCGTCCGGGCCCGAGGCAGCGGTCAGAGTTGCGGCGGGGCGCCAGGGCGAGGCGAACGGGTCGAGCGCAGCAGGATCGAACTGCACCGGCTCAACCGAATGATTGGCCAATGCGCGATAGGTGATGCGCTGAGCAAAATTGCGCAGCTCGCGGACATTGCCGGGCCAGGCGTGGGCCTCCATGGCGGCAATGGCAGACGGCGCGAAGCCGGGAAAGTCTTCCGCCATTTCGCGCGCCATGCGCCGCGCAAAAAAGTCCGCGAGCAGCGATATATCGGCTGGCCGCGCGCGCAAAGGCGGCAAGGTAACGACGTCAAAGGCCAGGCGATCCAGCAGGTCCGCCCGGAAGTCGCCCGTCGCGGCTTTGCTCGGCAGATCGACATTGGTCGCGGCGACAACGCGGACATCGGTGCTCAGGACTTTCTCGCCGCCGAGGCGCTGGAACTCGCCATATTCGACGACACGCAACAGCTTCTCTTGCACTTGTTGAGACGCGGTGGCGATCTCGTCCAGAAACAGCGTGCCGCCATTGGCAAGCTCAAATCGGCCCAAACGGCGATCGGTTGCGCCGGTAAAGGCACCGCGCTCATGCCCGAACAATTCGCTGTCCAGCAATTGCTCTGACAGAGCGGCGCAATTGACTTTGACAAATGGCCCCTCCCAGCGCCGGGAGAGGAAATGCATGCGCTCGCCGATCAGCTCTTTGCCGGTGCCGCGCTCGCCAATGATCAAGCAGGGGCGATCCATCGGGGCGAGGCGAGAGACATGCTCTTGCGCCGCCAACCAAGCCGGGTCTTCTCCAATCAATTGCGGGCTCTGATTGCCGATCATGAGGTGAATATAGCGAATTAACTTAGGCAAAACAACTAAAAAGAATAGCAATTTTCGCCAAAGTGTCTGAAGAGAGATCGCCCAAATAAAAATATATCGTATAAAAACAATGCACTAGTGATTTAATTTCAAACTGGCACGGTCCTTGAAATCAAATTGGCATGGCGGCCATTGGGGTCGCTTTGCAGAAGGATAGACAAACAATGACCGAGCGCTCTTACGACAAAGGCTATGGCGACACCCAATATGACCAGGCCCGCCGTGAGAGTGGCCGCTTCGGCCGCTACCTCTCAACCCGTTCACCAGAGACTTGGATGTTCTTTGTCGCTGGTGTGTTTCTCGGCGGTTTCTTTTTCTAAGAGCTGATCACAGCCAAAACCCCCGCGTTTCCTCCCCTCACCCCTTGGCCTCCTTGGCCCAACCCAAAAGACAAAAGGAAAAACTCTCATGGGAATGTTCTCTCGCCTCGGCGACATCATCAATTCCAACATCAATGCGATGCTGGACAATGCTGAAAACCCAGAAAAGATTGCGCGTCTAATGATCCAAGAAATGGAAGACACTCTGGTCGAAGTTCGCACCGCAGCCGCCCGCGCGATGGCGGACAAGAAAGAGATGCAACGCGAAATCACGCACTACACCAATATCCGCGAAGATTGGGAGGCCAAAGCCGGTCTCGCGATTGATAAAGGCCGCGAAGACCTGGCCCGCGGCGCGCTGATCGCGAAGAAGAAAGCGGAAGAGGAAATCGTCCGCCGCGAAGAAGCCATGGATCTGGCCGATGAAGCGTTTCACAAGCGCCAGGAAGATTTGAGCCGGCTGCAAGCCAAGCTGGACGAAGCCAAAGCCAAGCATCGCGCCCTGATGATGCGGCGTGAGGCCGCCGAGCAGCGGATCCGTGTGCGCGAGCAAACCTATGACTCGCGGGTCGATGATGCGCTCGCTCGCTATGCGAATGTCGAGCGCAAAGTCGATGAGCTGGAAGCCTATGCTGAAACCATTCACGGCGCCGAGCCAACGCTTGAGCAAGAGTTCGCGACGCTTGAACAGCATGACGCGATCGAAGAAGAGCTCAATGCGATGAAAAAGAAACGGGCCAAATCGACAAGCAAAACGATTAAAGCCGTTGAAAAGAAGGAAGCCTAATCCATGTTGCTGCCCTTTGCCATTCTCGCCGGTTTTATGACCGCAATCACCGCGCCGGGCCTGATCGCCCTGCATCTTGAAGACCGCCGCAAGGCCAAAATGGACGGATCTGAATAATGGACGGCCCTGAGCTTCTCATCCCACTGATCGCCGTCGTTTCGATCTTCATCATTTTGCCAGGGATGATCTTTCATTACATCACCCTGTGGCGGAAACAGAAGACGCTGTTGCCCGACGATGAGCGTATGTTGGAAGACTTGTGGCGATCCGCTCGCTCGATTGAGCGACGCATCGAGACCATCGAACAATTGATGGATGCGCAAGAAGAAGAGCCCGCGACGCGCCGTCGCCGTCCATTATCGCCCGAGCGATTTGAGGACTAAACCATGACCTATAAAAGACGATACACCCGCCCCTTAAACGAAGATCAATATACAGAAAGACAAGAGGATATGTTCCGTTCCCCCAACCCAAAACGCTTTTACCGCTCGCGGACAGATAAGATCTGGCTCGGTGTGTGTGGGGGCGTGGCCGAGCGGTTCGGCTGGGAACCGACTCTGGTTAGGGTTCTGTTTGTGTTGAGTATTTTTCTCTTCGCTGGCCCATTCGCCATCTTCGCTTATGTCATCGCAGCCCTGATCACGCCAAAAGAACCGATGGGGCGCCGTAATTTAGCCCCAGAAGAGGAGCAGTTTTGGCGCAATGTATCGGACCGCCCGCGGGTGACGGCTTCGGGGCTAAAATATACTTTCATGGATCTTGAAGAGCGCTTGCGAAATATCGAACGCAGCGTGACCAGCGAAGAGTGGCGCTTAAAAAAAGCCTTCAAGGACCTAGAAAAGAATTGAGCTCTGAGTTACAGGTGTAACCAGAGGGATCAAAGTGAGAAGTGAATTAAGGACGAAGGGGGAATTTCCCATGACACGCAAGGCTATCAGAAGCGGGATCCAAACCGGACTGCTCGTCGCTGCTGCCCTCACCGTCGCTGCCTTTGCCAGCGTAAAGGATGACGGGGTTCAGCTCGCCGCAGGCGGGGTCGAAATGACGCTGAAAGCGTCGCTCGACAAAGGATTGATGATCAGCTTCATCGCGCCCGAATAGGCGCACAACCAGACCCTTCTGCTTCGGCGTGCGATCGCTCCCTGAACGCCTGCCATGCGTCCGCTGAACCAGAACGACCCCGTACCCTGACGGGGGGAAGTCTCGCTCACCCCAGCGAGACTTCCGGCGTAAGCCCTCCCTCCCTCCCGCCCTCCTTTGTTCTAGGACGACCCGGCCCAATGTGGGCCGCCCCGCTAAAATCCGGCCGCGATTTTGGATCTTGCGTGACGTCCAATTCCTGCCAAACTGTCGGTCTAGGCCTCATCAGGTCGACTGGGGAAACGTCAATGCAAACCGTGCTGGGACGCGCTTATATTTGGATGCTGCTTGTGCTGGCCGTCTGGGTCGCATCGCCAAACGCAATGGCAGAGGAACGCCGCGTCGCTTTGGTGATCGGCAATGCGGCTTATCAAAATGTCCCGGCGCTTGCCAATCCGCGCAATGACGCAACTGATCTTGCCGAAGCCTTGACGCTGGCGGGGTTCGAAGTGGTCGAAGGGCTGGACCAATCGCGAGATGAAATGGCGGCCACCATTCGCGAATTTATTCAGCGCCTCGACGGCGCCTCGACCGGCCTGTTTTTCTATGCTGGGCACGGCCTGCAAGTTGATGGTCGCAATTTTATGATCCCGGTTGATATGGTGCTGCGCGATGCTGCGGACCTGCAATTGCAGTCGATTGATATGAATTATGTGCTCTCACAGATGGAGCGCGACCCGCGGGTCAATATCATCATGCTCGATGCCTGTCGGGACAATCCGTTTGAGCAAAATATGACCCGCTCTTTGTCGCGCGGCCTGGCGCCGATGGAGACCCGCTCGGTTGGGTCTTTGATCGTTTATTCGACCCAGCCGGGCGCGGTTGCGGATGATGGCGTCGGACGCAATAGCCCGTTCACCACGGCGCTGTTAAAATTCACCGGCCAGCCGGGTTTAGAGATTCAGCAAATGCTGCGCAAAGTCCGCGCTGAAGTTATTCGCGCCACGGATGAGCGCCAAGTGCCGTGGGATCATTCCTCGCTGACGGGCGATGTGTTTTTGATCGAGCCGCCGGTCGGCGCCGACACAGACGCGCAAGCCATCCAAGGGTTGGAGCTGAGCGACTCGCAGATCCAATTGCAGATTTGGAATGATGCCAAAGGATCAGAATCGATCCCGGTCCTGCAAGCGTATATTGAGCAATTCCCGTTTGGCCCTTTTGTTCCGGGGGCGCGCGCCCGGATTCGCGGTCTGGAGCGCGAAGCGGAACAGTCGGGCGATGTGGTGGCCGATGCCGTCAATCGGCAGGTGGCGTATGGCGTCGTCAATATGGAGCCGAGCGAGCCATATGAATATTATGCCAATGCGCGCGTCTATGAACTACGCGGGGACGCGGCAAATGCCGTGCGTATGTATGAGAAATATCTCACCTTCGCGCCGGATTATGTCGATCCGCATTATCAGTATCAGCGCTATTTGCGGGCCACCGAAGGGCGCAGTGCGGCGCGCGAGATTTACAATGAAATGAAGTTTGACCGCCCCGAAGACCGGATCCTACAATTTGCCGCCGCTTTGTTGCAATCTCCGGCTCAACGCAAAGCGCAACTTGAAGCTTTTGTACAAGACGATCCGGATTTCGCCCCAGCCTTATATGCGCTCAGCCTAGACTTTTCGCAGCGCCGATTGGGCTCCCAGACAACCGCTGATAAACGGCGTGAGCGGGACTTGCTGGACGATTTCCTCGCGCTGCACGAGGCCGGCCAATATGTGAAATATTTTATCGATAAGCCCGCCGCCGAAGCCGAGATTGAAGATGCGCAAGACCGCTTGGCGGCGCTGTCCGTGATGGCCGATGAGGCCATGGAAAACCCGGTCTCGATGACGGTCAGTGTCGGCGGCGGTGGCTTCATCGGCTATTTTTTGATTGCCGACTTGGCGCATGGCGAGATCTTCGTTCAACAGCCCGGCGAGGGCTTTGAGTCGCTTGGCATGACGACCAATCGCAATCCGATGACCGGCGCGATGATGCCGAAAGCCTATTTTGAGTTGCCGTTTGAGGCTGAAGCGATGCAGCTGAAGGTCAAATATCTCGATGCGAAGGGCGTCGAGCAGGGGCCGTATGTTTTGAGTTTTGACCCGGCCAGTGCCCTCTATGAGTCGATCAAAAACACTTATATGGCGGCGAATGAGCGGCAATGGGTGTTTTTCCAATATTGGGAAACAGGCGACGAGACGCCGGACTATGTCAATGTTCATTTCCCGGTGCTGGATTATGCCTGCGCCGTGGATAAGGCCTATTATGGCGTCGATACAGACGTTCCGGAGACCGCCTTAAACTATGCGGCGTGTGACCCGATGAAACCGCTCAATGTCACCCGAGATGGCTCGCAAGTGCTCCGCGTGCCGCCCGATACCGGCTATGTCTCGCTACAAGTCCATTATAAGGATGGCGAGGTGACTGACATATTGCGCTATCCGGTCAAATATTAGCCGCGCCATTGGCCCTGACCGGGTGAGATCAGGGCCCTGGAGTATTGCGGTTTAGAATTTCACTGAGAGTTCAACACCGGCCCGCATTTGCGATCCTGGATAGATGAAAGAGCCGCCAAATTCTGGCGCTGGAATGACTTCTTCCAGATAGTCTTCATCGGTGATGTTTTTGGCAAAGGCCGTGATCGCCCATTGCTCGCTTTCGAGACTGGCGCGCACATCGAGCGTGCCATAGGCATCGCGGCGTGCATTCGAGAAATCGCCGGTGCCGAGCGCCCCTGCGCCGCCGCCAAATCCAAGCTCAAAGAGCGGATTGAAGATGGTTGCGCGCTGCCCTTCTTGGACCGTGTGGAACCAAGTGTCGCCGACAAAATTCGCATCTGCGCGAACCCGGACGTCTAAGTCTTGCGTGACACCGATAACGTAATCGGCGCCAATATTGGCCGTATAATCAGGCGTATAGGGCGAGGAGTTTCCAACTGTGTCAGGGCGCGAGGCGTTGGCCTTGATCTCGCTTTCGACAACGCTCGCGCCAGCATAGACGGAAAGACTGTCCGTAACTTGCGCATCCACGCCGAACTCAGCGCCGTAAATCTCGACTTCATCAATGTTCGAGACGACTCGCAAAAGGCCAAAGGAGCCGACAAAGAATTCGAAGAATTGCATATCGCTGACATCGGTATAGTAAGCGGCGCCGTTTAAGCGGACGCGGCCATCTAGAAGCGATGATTTAAACCCGGCCTCGAACGCGTCTGAGGTCTCTTTTTCATAATCATCCGTGATGACCGGCAAGGCGGACCCGATATCATCGGCAAACGTGCCCACGGTATCATTGATCAAGCCATTGATGAAAATATCGACGGTGGCGCCGCTGCCGGAATTGTTAAACCCACCGGCTTTAAAGCCGACGCCATAGCTGGCAAATAATGTGGTTTCGGGGGTCACATCCCAGGTCAAGGCGAGTTTCGGCTGGAACGCTTCAAACGTCTCGCTTTGATCCGCGATCACGCCGGTTGGATTGACCAAAGGCGACAGGCCCGGATTGAGCGGATCGTCAAACACCGTGTCAAAGTTGAGATCAATCACAGACTGGCGCGCATCGGTCGGGATGAGATTGGTGACGGAGCGGTCTTCAACATCATAACGCAGCGCCAAAGAGGCTTCCACCGTGTCGGTAATATCATATTCAACTTGACCGAAAATGGCATAAACGGAGCTTTCGAACCGGTCATAGGCCAGCGCATCGGTGCGGTTTGGACCACTGAGCTGGACCAAGCCACGGATCGGCTCAGCGCCGCTATCGCGGTTCAGAGAGACGCCAACTTCGCGCTCAATATCGAGCAAATAGAGCCCCGCCATCCAATCGAGATTGCCTTTGCTGCCCGACAGTCTGAGTTCGCCCGACAGGTCTTTTTGATTGCGCAACTGTTCTTGGATGCCATCGCACGTCGAAGGCGTATATGGGCCGAGGAAAGAGCCGTTCGGCGCAAAAATCACGCCGACTGGGATCTCGCCAAAGAATTGCGGCGGGGGCAGCGTGACGCCGGCTGCGTTCAAGTCGGTGATCGATTGCTGACAGGCCGGATCATTATTGTAGAAGCCAAAGGCGCCTGAAGTGCCATCCGCGATCAGATTGTTCTCAATGTCCGTGTAAAGCAGCCACCCGGCCAGATCCATCGAGTCAGAGAGCTCATAATCAAACTTACCGACCAGCTCGAGCGCTTCTTGGTCATTGTCTGATGTGATGTTCGGTTGGAACACGAAATCATGCTCATTAACGTCTTCAAAGGCGGCTGGACTGTTAAACCCTGCGGCAAAAGCAGGCAGGTGGAAGGTGGCGTTAAAGCCGATGGAATTGCCGTCAATCTCGCCATAACGGGCCTTAAAATCCATGCTCAATCGGTCGGTCGGCGTATAGACCAAACGGCCATTGAGATTATAGGACTCAAACGCGTCAATGGTCGCTGAATTGCCTTGAAAGGAATTGCGTTGGAAGCCGTCAGAGCTGCGATAATCCGCTGACACGCGGTAGGCGAGCTTGTCCTCAATCAACGGCCCAGAGACCGAGCCTTTGAGCAAATAGGTGCTGTCTTCGGCAATGCTGGCCGTGGCATTGCCTTCGAACGTATCGCCGGGCGTTGTGGTCGACACCAAGATCGCCCCGGCGGCGGCATTGCGCCCATAGATCGCGCCTTGCGGGCCTTTGAACACTTCGATCTGTTGCAGGTCGGTATATTCGCGATTGAAGGCGGCTGGATTGGTATAAAGGACGCCGTCTAGGATGAAGGCGAAACTGTTCTCAGCATCGCGGGCGCCATTGATGCCGCGAATATTAACTTGGGTGTCGCCAGCTTCGGCTGCATTGACCAATGAAACGCCTGGCGTCAGCGCGATAAAGTCATCGGCGCGGGCGACGCCGCTGCGTTCCAACTGGGCTTGTGACAGGACAGAGACCGTACCGGGTACGTCTTGCAGGCTTTCTTCCTTGCGCCGAGCGGTGACGAAAATGGTTTGCTGTATGGCAACTTCATCCTCTTCGGGCGCTGGACTTGGTTCGGTTGATTGGGCGTGCGCAATGTCAGCAAATAACC
>JBCBYJ010000049.1:0-9756 GCA_039815905.1 Pseudomonadota bacterium
AAAAGGCCAAAGCGAACAGGCCGGCCCAGGTCTGAAACGAGGCCAATACCGCTCTTATCAATGTGACGAGAAAGTCTAAGACCAAAAGCAACAGACCAGTCACACCGAGCGCGAGGGCCACTTCTAACCAGCCATTATGCGCGGTTGGGGCCTGCCATTGCAGCGTCTCCCGCACCCAGTCTCCCGCCGCGCTGCCCTCGGCCCAGAAGGCGCCATACCCATAACCCAAAAGCGGTCGCTGTTCGATGAAGCCGATCAAAACCGCCCAAATATCGGTGCGCCCGGTCAAGCTCGCCTCGCGCCCCAAGAGATCGAAGATCAAATCTGGCGCCAACCACAAAGTCAGCCCAAAGACCGCCGCGATCACCGCGCTGGCCCAAGCCACAGCGAAAGCGGTTCGCAAGCCGCGCTTCATCAACGCGCCGGTGATCAGAACGGCCAGGCCGAGCGTCATCCCCAATAGCGCCGTCTTCGACGTCGACGCCGCCACTAAGAGACCGCTTAACACAAAAGCACTCAGCCAAAATCGCCTGAGCTTGCGATCCATCAGGCTCAAAAACGCCGTGATCAGGGCCGCCAAGGCCATATGACCGCCAAGCTGGTTCTTTTCGAAGTAAAACCCTTTCCAAGCCCCATCATGAATATCTTGCGCGCGTCCAAATTCCGGCAGCAAGAGCGCTGCCGCGAAGCTCGCCAGGCCGATAATCAGCCAGGCGGCGCCGAGCGCACGGAGCAAAGTCTGCCAATTATAGCGTGTGCCAAGATACAGACCTGCGGCGCTGGTCATCAGCAAGGCCAGGCTGCGGCGCTGCGTCAGGCCAGGATCAATCGACCATAAAAAGGACAGCGCAGACAGGACGAGCAAGGCCATCAAGAACGGCAGCCGCAAGCTGGTGCGCGCGATGTCGCGGGCGCGCCAAATCAGTCCGAGCCCGATCAGCGCATAGAGCGGCAGCCATAAGATCCGCAGAATTGGTGAGCCATCGGCGCTTTGCTCGCTCGCCACCAGACGCGGCAAGACGCCTTCTGTGAAAACCAAGAGGACCAATACGAGCAATGCGAATTCGACCGCACTGACCGAACGCGATTGCGCCGCCAAGCTGGTCTCGCCCGGTCGGCCGATCTGGCTAGGCTGAGAAGCGATCTGCGAGACGCGCATCGCCGCCTACCTTGTTGATAATCGCGCCGAGCACATTGCCTTTCTTGGCCTCCAGATCGCGGACTGCGGCAGCAACATCCGTCGCCTTGGTCCGGTCGGCTTCGACCACAAGCACAATGCCATCGGCCTCCGCAGCCATGGTCAGCGCGGCCGCAGAACGCTCGAGCGCCGGAGCGTCGACAATGGTCCAACTCGAAATCTTCCGCAGCGCGGCCCACCATTTTGGAGATTGCCGCAACGCCGCCACTTGGCCCTCGCGTAAGCGTTCCCGGCGAAAGCGGGTGACCAGAAGCGGCAAGCCTTCGATCTCGTGCGCGGTGAGAAGCTTATCGTGCTTTTGCGCCGCGTTGTGCGGGGATACGGCGTAGATTGGCGGTTGGCGAAGCGACGCATCAAAGGCGCGTCCCGGCTTGCCAATATCGCGGGCGAAGCGGCGTTCAAACCCGGAAAAAGCGCGATTGCGTTTGAGATCAAGATCGACCAGCCAAGCCGGTTTATCCGATCGCCGCGCGGCGATGCTGGCAAAGCTCGCCGCCATGCTCGTGGTCCCTTCGCCGCGCAAAGCCGACACAAACATGATCACTTTCGCGCCGGCCTCGGGCGCAGGCACGCGATAGGCCAGTCTCCAAATCGGATCGAGATCTTCGCGAAGATCGCGCATAAGCAAGCCAGCCTCAAAACAGAAAGAACTCGATCCCTATCACAAGCTTGGTTAATGGGGTTTAACCATCGCCATAGCGCTTACGCGCGGCTCACTGAGCCGAGCACCCGCACCCCGGTCGTGCGCTGCAGCGAGGACTGGGTCGCAAACCCTTGCCGGGTCAAGGCCTGTGCCATCCCGGTTAACAGGGCCGTAAAGCCAGCAAATAGCAGCGCTAGAATGGCGACTGGGAGTTTTAAACTGCTGCCTTCAATCGGGACGGTGGCCGGTTCGGTGATTTTGACACTATCGGTGGCTTGCGCCGCCAGCCCAGCCACCGCGCCTTCACGTTGTTCGCGCTCGGCAATTGTGCGGATATTGGCCTCGATGAGATCGCGGTTGCGTTGCAACTCATTCCATTGCGCTTCCAGACCGGTGAATCGGTCGAGCTTGTTTTCAACGGCCAGCAATTGGCGTTGCAGCTCCACGCGCTGCGCAGTCAAAGATTGGGCTTCGGCTTCGACTGTGTTGAGCCCGGTTTCGAGCGTTTGAAATGTCGGGTTTGGGCCGCGTCGCACTGTGCCAACAGGGCCAGCCTGGTCGCCCAAGAAGGCGCGGAGTTCGGCAATCTGACGCTCAATCGCCTGGACGCGGCGGCTCTCGGGTGTGTAATTCACCAAAGCCTGATTGCGCTCAATTTCGAGCTCACGCAGACGCTCGGCGCTTGAATCTTCAACATAAAGGTCTTGCTTGGCCGGCGTCGTGGCGAGCTGCGCGCGGGTTCGCTCTAATTGTCCGTTGACGGCGCTGATCCGGGCCGACACCGTAAACAGCTCATTGGTAATCGCAGAATAAAGCGCCTGCGCGGTTGCCCGTTCGCTGGCAAAGTCACGGATCGTATTCTCCGTGAGGAAGCTCAGGATCGCGTCTTCAGCCGTGAGCAAATCGCCCTCAATGCGTTTGCGTTCGGCGCGCAATTGGTCGACCGGGCGGCTGCCAAATAGCGCGGCCCGGCGATTGAGATAGACGGCCAGCGTTGCGTTTAGCAGCTCAGCGGCAAGGGCGGGATCCTTATGCTTGAACCCGACAGAGATGATGTTGGAATTGGGCAGCGCGGTTGCCCAAAAGTCTTTGCGAAACTGATCGACGCCGCGTTGGAAATACTCAAACTCAAGCGCTTCAGCGTCTTGCGGGGACCGCGACAGGGCCCGATCGCGCGCCTTGGCAAGGTCTGGATAGACCCGCGAGAGCGGGAACCGAGACAAGGTGCGTTCCGCCACCAGGTAAGTCCCGAGGATTTCAAGCTCGCCTTGGATGACTTCCTGAATGCCCGGCCCGGGGTCGAATCCCGGAGCGCTCAAAAGCGAAGAAGAGCGCATTTCATCGCCTGCGGTGACATAAAGCCCCGAGCGCGATTCATAGGTTTCTGGCATCTGAAAGGCGAGCACTAGACCGAGCGCGAAAATCGGCAGCGCGACCAACATCATCAGCCATTTGGCGCGCCAGAGCTGCAGCACGAAATCAGACAGGCTGAGCCGCGGCCGCGCCGGCACAAAGCCCCGCTCAGCCTGCACGACCCCAGTGGGTCCCCAGTCTCTCATATCGCTCATTTCTTGCCGGCTCCGAGCTGATCTTGCCGCGAATTCTTCTTACCTGCTTGATACTTCCTTAAACATTAACGCAGACGCTCTGAAGGTAAGATTTTAGAGCCCTGACAGCCATGATCCGCCCGCTTCGACTTGCCCTTCTTCCGATGATTCTAGCGGCCTGTCAGACGGCTGAGCCGGTTACATCGGAGGTGTTTCCAGAGCATGAGTGGCGCTTCGAAGACGGCCAAGACGCGATCTATCTATTGGCACCCGGGGATCAGCTAGACGTCATCGTTCACACCGCACCAGAGCTCACCCGCACGATCACAATAGGCCCGGATGGTCGCTTTCGTATGCCCTATACGGCGCCGATCCAGGCGTCCGCACGCACCGTCGACCAGGTCCGCGAGGCGGTCATCGCGGCCATGGCGAGCGAGCTAAACGATCCTGACATTGACGTCTTAATCGCGGCGACCGCCTCGCAACGCGTGTTTGTTGGCGGCGATGTCACCAATCCCGGCCTGTTCGACTTGCCGGGACAGATTGATCCGCTGCAAGCCATCATCATGGCGGGCGGGATGACCGATGCGGGGCGCGCGAGCCAAGTGATCTTGCTGCGCCGGATGCCAGGCGGTGAGGTCAAGTCGGCGGTCTTTGATGTCAGAGCCGGTCTGTATGATCCGAGCCTGGCAGGTTGGACGCCGCTGCGTCGTTTTGATGTTGTCTATGTCTCGCGCAAACCGATCGCCGATCAGAACCTCTTTGTCCGACAATATGTGCGCGATGCTTTGCCGATCGATTTCTCTTTGTTTTACGATGTCGGCGGGCGCGACCGCTAAACAGGTCTTTTAAGCGGTCGCAGAAGCGCTTATGCGAAGGAAAACCATTCCAGGAGTAGCGCGCTATGGCGGATGCCGAAAATACGATTTTGATGAAAACCTCGCAGGGTGATGTGACGATTGAGCTGCGGCCGGATCTGGCCCCAGGCCATTGCGACCGGATCCGCGAGCTGGCGCGTGAGGGGTTTTATGACGGCATTATCTTTCACCGCGTGATTGATGGCTTCATGGCGCAAGTCGGCTGCCCGGACGGCACCGGCATGAGCGGCTCAGCCAAGCCCAATCTCGAGGCCGAGTTTAACGCTGAACCGCATGTTCGGGGCACCTGCTCCATGGCGCGAACGAATCAACCCCACAGCGCCAACAGTCAGTTCTTTATTTGCTTTGATGATGCCAGCTTCCTCGACACGCAGTACACGGTGTGGGGCCAGGTGGCAGACGGTATGGATGTGATTGACGCGCTGGCCAAAGGCGAGCCGCCGCGCGACCCGGATTCTATTGTCTCTATGAAAGTCGCTGCAGACGGGTAAGGTTCAGGGTCGTTATTCGAGACTGACATCCATGGCTGCGCCACACGGAAAATCAAAGATCAGGCGATGGAGCCGGCGTTTGCTGGGCTCCAGGATCGCGCGGCTGATCTTTGCGTCCAATCTGGCCGGTCTCGTGATTTTGATCGTCGGCGCGATGGTGCTGAACGAAATGCGCGCGACCTTTGTGGTCTCCAAAAAGCAGGATTTGGTCGGCCAAGCGCAATTGCTGTCGAATCTGATCGGTGATGATGCCGCCTCTGGCGAACCGCAACCGATCCTGGATGATGCATTGGCCCAAGATGTCATGGCCTCGCTGTCGCTGCCGCAATCGATGCGCGGGAAAATCTATAATACAGAAGGCGAATTGGTCGGCGACAGCTACTTCTTGTCGGACCGGGTGATTGTCGAGAATTTGCCGCCTCTGCAAGACCCAGATCAGCTCACAGTGTGGAGCAAAGGTCTGTCGGAATGGGCGGTTTCGGTCCTCGGCTCGTTCCGCCCGACCGAGGGTGATGATGCGGTTCGCACCCTGACCTTTGAAGAGGAGTTTGCGGAGGCGATTATCGGCAATGAAGCGGCCAGCCAGCGTTTCAATGATCGTGGACAGCGGATTATTTCGGTGTCGCTTCCGATCCAGCACGTGTCGGCCGTGGTCGGCGTGTTGACGCTGGAATCGAACGATATTGACGCCATCATTCGGGCCGAGCGGGCGGCGCTTATTCCCTTCATTGCGGTGGCCATCCTTGTGGCTTTGGTGACGTCAGCCTTGCTGACCATTGGGATCGCCAATCCCTTGCGCCGATTGGCGAGCGAGGCGGATCGTATTCGCAGCGGCACGAGCAGCAAGCTTGATCTGCCGAAAATTACCAAACGCCATGACGAAATCGGCCATTTGGCTCAATCGGTCGAAGCGATGACAGACGCGCTGTTTGAGCGCATCACCGCAAACGAATCGTTTGCCGCCGATGTTGCGCATGAGCTTAAAAACCCGCTCACCTCCATTCGGTCGGCGGTCGAAACAGCAGAAATGGTCCGTGACGACCCAGTGGCGGTCGAAAAACTGCGCCAGGTGATCGCGCAGGATGTGAAACGCCTCGACCGTCTGATCACCGATATTTCGAACGCCTCCCGGCTGGAAGCTGAAATTACGCGCATTCCTACGGAGCGGCTCGATCTCTCGGCGTTCTTGCGGGATGTTGTGCGCACCTATGAAGGCTTCGAGCACCAGCGAAACGTCAATGTCGTGTTCGAAGATGCGACGATGAATGCGGGTCTGACCATTCGCGGGCGCGAAGGCCCACTGGGACAAGTCTTGCGCAATCTGATCGACAATGCGCGCTCGTTTTCCCCCGAAGGCGATCAAGTGACGGTCACGCTTCGCCAAAGCCGCCAAGGGCCGCAAACCACGGCATGCATTCTGGTTGAGGATAATGGGCCGGGCATTCCGCAGGACAAGCTCGAAAAAATCTTTGAGCGGTTTTATACGGATCGTCCGGCGGGTGCCGCTTTTGGCAATAATTCAGGGCTCGGATTGTCCATTGTCGCACAGATTGTCACCACGCATATGGGCACTGTCGTAGCGGAAAATCGCGCCGAAGGCGGCGCCCGCTTCATGATAGAAGTGCCCGCGACATAAGGAATCTGCCAATTCTTAATGAGAATTGAATGCGCCTATTGAGAATAGATCCCGGCTGTGCTATGCCATCTGGTCACAACACCATATCCGAGCCATGCATTCGTCGGCATCTTACGAGATTGTCTCGCCGACCACATGGCTCGTTTGCGTAGAAGAAGAGGTCTCTCATGGCAACAGCAGATGCGGCATCGAAACTAGATTTCGAACAAGATCAAAAAATCGTCTATCCTGCCCACGGCGTCGGCACCGTCACCGCAATCGAGCAGCAGAAAGTCGCTGGCATGACCTTGGAAGTCTATGTGGTCTCGTTTGATCAGGACAAAATGATCCTGCGCGTTCCGACCAATCGTGCCATTGCCTCTGGCATGCGCGCTCTGGCCGGTACGAAACTGGTCGACGATGCCCTCAAAACGCTGGGCGGCAAAGCCCGCATCAAGCGCACAATGTGGTCGCGTCGGGCGCAGGAATATGAAGCCAAAATCAATTCGGGCGATTTGATTTCAATCGCTGAAGTCGTGCGCGACTTGCACCGTATGGACGATCAGCCGGAGCAGTCTTACTCTGAGCGCCAGCTCTATGAGAGCGCGCTGGACCGGATGGCCCGCGAATTGGCGGCGGTTGAGAGCATTGATCATAACTCAGCTATGGACCGTCTGGCAGATTCTTTGGCCAAGAAAAAAGCCGCTTGAAAGGGTGAGCCGGAAGACGGCGAAGAGACTTAAAGAAAACCCCGCCACTCCGGCGGGGTTTTTGCTTTTTAGCGCATCAAGATTTTTTTCAAGTCTTTTTTGATCCACTCGGCGCAAGCCCTCGTAAACCTTCATGAACACACCCTTAATGGGGACTCGGAGGTGAACGTGGCCATAAGCCAACAAGGTGGAAACGCAGATCGACAATTTGTTCGCAAGGCCATGAAAGCGCCCATGCTCGAAGCCGAGCATGAATTGGATCTGGCGCGGCGATGGCGTGACAATGATGATGAGCGCGCGCTGCACGAATTGACCACGGCCTATATGCGGCTGGTCATCTCTATGGCTTCGAAATTTCGCCATTACGGCCTGCCTTTGGCCGATCTGGTGCAAGAAGGAAATGTCGGCTTGATGCAAGCGGCGGCGCGGTTTGAGCCGTCTCGCGAAGTTCGGTTTTCAACCTATGCCGCCTGGTGGATCCGCTCCTCTATTCAAGATTATGTCCTGCGCAATTGGTCAATTGTCCGGACCGGCACAACCGCGGCGCAAAAGTCACTCTTCTTCAATCTGCGCCGGTTGCGCGCCAAAATTGACGATACGGGCGACGCCGTCATGACTGCGGAGAATAAGAAATGGGTGTCTGAACACCTCGGCGTGCCGGAGCGCGATGTCGAGACCATGGCCTCGCGCCTCTCGGCCTCAGATCGGTCCTTAAACGCGCCGCTTGCCGTGGATGGCGACGCGCAATGGCAAGATCTGTTGCCGGATGAAAGCGCCACCCCAGACCAGCAAGTCATGGAAGAGCGCGATAGCGCCAAGCGCAAAGAATGGATCGCAGAGGCCCTGCAAGTGCTCAACGATCGGGAAACTTTGATCATTATGGAGCGCCGTCTGACCGAGGACAGCGTGACCTTGGAAGTGCTTGGCAAGCGGCTTGGGATTTCAAAAGAGCGCGTGCGTCAGATTGAGCATCAAGCGCTGAATAAATTGCGTAAAACGCTGACCAAAATGGTCGGTGATCCAGAAAAAGCTGGGCTCATTCCAGCCATCTAAGCGCGGCTAAATCCGTTTAGAGACCGGGTTCGCAAAATCTCTTGCGAACCCGTTTTTGCATTCCCACATGAGGATCAGACGGTTGCCGCTGAGCGGGACCGCACGTTTGAACCGGTTCGCGCAGATATATCTGGCGAACGATCTGCCTTTGAAAGGAGATTGAATATGAATTTTGACACCTATACCGAGCGCGCCCAGAGCGTTCTTCAAGCCGCCCAAACCGCGGCGCTTGCCAATTCCAACCAACTCTTTTTGCCCGAGCATATTCTAAAAGCGATGCTCGAAGACCGCGATCAATTGGCGGTCAATCTGATTCGCGCCGCCGGAGGCCAGCCTGAGCGTGTCGCGCAATTGCTGGATGATGCGTTACGGCAAATCCCCAAAGTGAGCGGCGGCCAAGGGGGGCTGCGCTTAGATCAAGGCACAGCAAAACTGTTCGCCGAGGCCGAAGCGGGGGCGAAAAAGGCCGGCGACAGCTTCATTACCGTTGAACGCCTGCTGATCGCGCTGGCAGGTCTTGCCAATAATAAAGCGGCCGACGCCCTGTCGCAGGCAGGTGTGACGCCGAACCTCTTAGAGGCGGCGGTGAGCCAATTGCGCCAAGGCCGCACGGCCGACAGCGCCAATGCCGAAGAGGGCTATGAGGCGCTGAAAAAATACACCCGCGATCTGACTGCGGATGCGCGGTCGGGCAAACTCGACCCGGTGATCGGGCGCGACGAAGAGATTCGGCGCGCCATCCAAGTGCTGTCGCGGCGGACCAAAAATAACCCGGTCCTGATCGGCGAGCCGGGGGTCGGCAAGACCGCCATCGCCGAAGGGCTCGCGCTCAGGATCGTCAATGGCGACGTGCCGGAAAGCCTCAAAGACAAACGCCTTTTGGCCCTCGATATGGGCGCGCTTATTGCCGGGGCGAAATTTCGCGGTGAGTTTGAAGAGCGGCTCAAATCGGTCCTGAAAGAAGTTGAGCAAGCCGAAGGCGGCATTGTCCTGTTCATTGACGAAATGCACACTCTGGTTGGGGCCGGTAAAACCGATGGCGCGATGGATGCGTCGAACCTCATCAAGCCGGCGCTGGCGCGCGGCGAATTGCACTGTTTGGGCGCCACAACGCTCGATGAATATCGCAAATATGTTGAAGGCGACGCTGCATTGGCGCGCCGTTTCATGGCGGTCTATGTCGATGAGCCGACCGTAGAAGACACGATCTCGATCCTGCGCGGCTTAAAAGGCCGCTATGAAGCGCATCATGGCGTGCGCGTCTCTGATGCGGCGATTGTGTCAGCGGCGACGCTGTCCAACCGCTATATCACCGACCGATTCTTGCCCGACAAAGCGATCGATTTGATGGACGAATCGGCCTCGCGGCTGCGCATGCAAGTCGATTCAAAACCCGAAGAGCTGGACGAAATCGACCGCCGCTTGCTGCAATTGCGGATCGAAGCTGAGGCGTTGAAAAAAGAAAAAGATGATGCGTCTAAAGATCGTCTCAATACGATTGAGGGTGAGATCGGCGAGTTGCAGACCAAATCCGATGAGCTGACCACCGCCTGGGCGGCTGAGAAGGATAAACTCAAAGGGGCAGCCTCAGCCAAAGACGAGCTTGATCGCGCCTTCGCTG
>JBCBYJ010000004.1:0-29819 GCA_039815905.1 Pseudomonadota bacterium
ATGCCGCCACGTGACCGCTTGACCTGGCTGCGGACACAGCCACGATTGCGGCCATGAGTTTGACTTTTGATGCGCTTCGCCCGCCCTGCCCGCATATGGACGACACGCATGCGGCCTGGCGCCGCTCTGTGCGCGGCTTTGTCGATAAGGAAATCATGCCCTTTGTCGAGGACTGGGAAACCGCCGGACGTATCCCGCGCGATCTCTATAAGACGGCGAAAGCGGCCGGCTTGCTCGGCATTGGCTATCCGACCGAATATGGCGGCGAGGGCACAGAATTTGATCGCTTCCACGGCATTGTCACCTCCGAAGAATTGGCCCGGATCGGCGCCGGCGGCATCTCCTCAGCGCTGATGATCCATGGCATTGGCTTGCCGCCCATTATGGCGCTGGGCAGCGAGGCGATGAAAACGGAGATTGGTCGCCAAGTGCTGTCGGGTGAACGCCAGATCAGTCTCGGCATTACAGAGCCATCGGCGGGTTCGGATGTCGCTCAGCTAAAAACCAAAGCGGTGAAAGACGGCAATGGCTGGCGGGTCAACGGGTCCAAGACTTACATCACGGGCGGGATGACGTCGAAATGGTTGACCACGGCTGTGCGCACGGGCGGTGAGGGCATGGGCGGGATCTCGCTGCTGCTCATCGATCTCGAAAGCGACGGCGTCAGCCGAACCGAATTGCCCAAGCAAGGCTGGTGGGCGTCGGACACGGCAACGATCCATTTTGACGATGTCTTTGTCCCAGCAGACAGCCTGATTGGCGAACAGGATAAAGGCTTTTACGGCATCATGGCGAACTTTAATGGCGAGCGGCTCGGCATGGCGGCCGGTGCGGCTGCGTCGGCGCGGGTGTGTGTCGAGGAGGCCGCCGCCTGGGCGCAAGAGCGACAGACCTTTGGTCAGAGGCTCGCCGATCATCAAGTGATCCGTCACAAACTTGCCAGCATGGCGCAGCGCGTCTGGGCGACGACGACCATGCTCGACACCTATGCGTGGCATGTCCAGAACGGCAACACGCCTGTGGCTGAGCTGGCCATGTTGAAAGTGCAAGCGACCGAAACGTTGGAATTTTGCGCCCGCGAAGCGATGCAGATTTTGGGCGGGGCGGGCTTTATTCGTGGCCACCGCGTCGAGCGCATCTATCGCGAAGTTCGGGTCATGGCGATTGGCGGCGGGTCAGAAGAAATCATGCGCGACCTCGCCGCGCGCCAGCTCTCCGTATAGGCTGGTCTTGGGAGGTAGATTGGATGCAAGACTTTAAGGGTAAGACCGTTGTGATTACCGGCGGCGCGACGGGAATTGGGTTTGGCCTTGCCAAACGGTTCGGGTTAGAGGGCGCCAATATTCTGATCGGCGAGCCCCGGCGAACCCGACTGGACGAGGCGCTCGGTGCGCTGCGCGCGCTTGGCATCGAGGCTGAGGCATTGGTTATGGATGTGACCGATCCGAGCAGTATGGAAGCCTTTGCTGATTTTGCTTGGACCCGGTTTGGCGGCGCGCATGTCTTGATCAATAATGCCGGCATTGCGGTCGGGCGCAAACCCATGGTTGAGGTCGCGCTGGACGATCTACACCGGCTGATGAATGTCAATTTTTTCGGCGTCTGGCATGGCGCTGCGAGTTTCGGCAAGCGCATGATTGCGCAAGGCGAACCGGCGGCGATTTACAATCTCGCATCGGAAAACGCTTTCTTCAACGCGGTGAAGAATAGCGCGCCTTATATTGCCTCTAAACATGCCGTGCGCGGGCTGACCGAAGCGATGCGCGATGAGTTTCCGGACTTTATTCAAGTCGGCATGATCGTGCCGGGTTTTGTCGCGTCGGAGATGACCAAAGGCTCAGAACAATTTGCCATGGACGCCGATACATTTGCCGAAAAAGTCGTGGAACAGATCCGCGCGGGCGAGTTTTATGTCGTCACCCATGCTTACAATATGGTTCGAATCAAACCGATCCATGATGAGATTGAAGCGGCTCATGCCCGCAATGCCCCGCGCTATGACGGGGATGAGGAATATGATGTGCCGACGCTGATTGCGCGGCTAACCGCAGGGAGGGATGGATCATGAATTGGCTTAAAGCGGGCAATCTTGCTGTGGTCACCGGCGCCGCCGGCGGGATTGGCCTGGAAAGTGCCAAACGGTTCGCGGAGGCCGGCATGACGGTCATACTGGTCGATATCAAAGACGAGGCGCTCAGCGCGGCTGAGACGGCGCTCGCCGGGGCAGACGGATGCGTGGTCTCGCGACGCTGCGATGTCTCAGACAGTGACGCGGTCAAAGCTCTCGCGGCCGAGATCGACGCTGAGTTCGGACCGGTGCACGCGCTGATGAACAATGCCGGAATTGGTCGCATGGGCACGAAGCCATGGGAAGACTTGGAGGCGTTTCATGGGCTCGTTTCAATCAATCTGATGGGGGTCGTCCATGGCTGCCATGCTTTCATACCCGGCATGTTGGCGCATGGTGAACCCGCGGCCGTGATCAATACCGGGTCCAAGCAAGGGATTACACGTCCGCCTGGGAATTATGCTTATAATCTCTCAAAGGCGGGTGTGCTGGCTTATACCGAAAGCGTCGCTCATGCCCTTCGCCAAGAAGCGGATTGCCAAATCAGCGCGCATCTCTTGATCCCGGCTTTTGTCTATACGCCCATGGTCGCAGCGTTCATTCCGCAAAAGCCAGCTTTCGCAGCGAGCGCGGAAGAGACCGTCGACTTTATGATGACGGCTTTGGCGCATGGCGATTTCTATATCCTCTGCCCCGATCCTGAGACGCCGCGACCTTTGGACGAAAAACGCGTTCAATGGACCGCCGATGACATTATCAAAAACCGCCCCGCTCTATCGCGCTGGCACCCAGATTATGAGCAAGCCTATAAGGCCTTCATTGAGGGTTAAATAAATGCCCCGAACCACAGCCAATTCGGGGCAAGACGGGTTGGTATTGGAAGGAGGTATACGGGCTAATATTTATAGCCAAACCCAATACCCACCACAGTCGGATTGATGTCGACATCTGCGTCGACTGTCGCCCCAAGAGCCGTTGTGAAATCGACGGTGACGTCCGTGTTGATCCAGATCTTTTTCACATCTGCATTGAGCGCCCAGCCGCCGGGCTCACCATCAAGATCATAGTCGACTCCGATTTGGATCGCGCCGCCAAAGCTTGGATCATAGTCGATCCCATCGGCGACAGAGCCTTGGTCTTCGTCAAAGAAGAAGGTCGCGTTCACCCCGGCGCCAATATAAGGCTTAAACTGGGTGCCGGTATCGAAATGGTATTGCAGCGTCAGGGTCGGCGGTAACAGCCAGACATCGCCAAGATCAATTGTGGCATTGTCGAGCGCGCCAGGCACCGTGACACCCATCGCATCGACATCATGCGGGGTGACCGCGAGGATCAGCTCTGCGGCAATATTCTTCGTAAAGAAATATGTGATGTCGAGTTCAGGGACATATTGGTCGCCAATGTCCACATCGCCCATCAAAGCCGTGCCCGCGACCGACAAGTCGGCGCTTTCATCCGGCAAAACACCAAGCGCGCGCACTCGTACCATCCATGGATTATCATCCGCATAAGCGGCTGACCCGATCAGGGCTGACGTCGCCATCAGGGCTGAACACACGAAGGATTTCATCTCTAAACCTCTCTTTGCTTGAGTTCAGATCACATCTAATACCCTGTATTTAGAGATAAAATTGAACAGTCTGACGCGCGGGCACGTGTCGCGCGGCAGACAGGCTCACCTGCGTACCTTTCCGGAGTGACCGCTATTCGGGGCCATGCCATGAGGCAAAGAATCTGCATGTTTGCGCCACGCCCTCTTCCATTTTGCGCCCAATCACCCAAAATGGCGGTCATGGCACACGCGCACACGCATCTTCACGCAAACACCCCCTGTAGCCCGACCGAGGCAGAAGCCTTTCTCAGTCAGGCCGATGGATTGGTGCGCGCCAAAGGACAGAAGCTGACGCCGATCCGGCGCAAAGTCTTACAGCTTTTATTGGAAAGCCATGAACCGGCCAAAGCCTATGATTTGCTGGCCAATTTGGACGGTCAAGGCGCCGCCAAACCCCCAACCGTCTATCGCGCCTTGGATTTCCTGCAGGACATGGGCCTGGCGCATAAGATTGAAAGTCTCAATGCCTATGTCGCGTGCGGTCATGCCAATCACGCGCATTCTGCGGTCTTCCTGATTTGCGAAGCGTGTGGCGGCGCCGAAGAATTGCATGCCGAAAGCACCAGCCGGACGCTCGAAAAAGAAACGCACGCCGCTGGATTTTCGATCCGAACCGCGGTCATCGAAGCGCGCGGTACATGCCGGAACTGTCGCGCATGATCCCGCTTTGGAGCGGCATCCCAAACACCTGGGATTGCGACGAGATGGGGCATATGAATGTGCGCGTCTATGTCGAAAAGGCGATGGAAGGCTTAGGCACGCTGGCCGGTGCGATCGGCATGCCGCATGCCTTTCACGCGAATGCACCTTCGACGCTGCTGCCGGCGGAACATCATATACGCTATATTCGCGAAGCCCATGCTGGCCACCCTTTGAGCATGACCGGCTGCGTGCTGAACTGGGATGAAACCAGCGCCCTGATCTATCAGGATATGCGTCACGCGGACGGCGCACCCGCGGCGGCTTTTCGGACCCGGATCAAACATGTCGACGCCAATACTGGCAAACCGTTCCCTTGGAGCACCCGCTCGCGCGCGCAGCTCGAAGCGCTCACCGAGACCCCGCCAAACGACACGCAGCCGCGCGGGCTCGATCCGGACGTGACCCCGATCCCGTCCAGCATGGCGACGATGGCGCAGGTTCAAAAGTCTGGCGCACCGGAAATTGGACGCGGGCTCGTCCTGCCCAAAGAGTGCGATATTTTCGGACGCTTCTGGGCGCCTTGGTTCATGGGCCGGATCTCTGACTCAGTGCCAAATCTATTATACGATTGGCGCCATAAAGTCGCCGCCTCGAATGGCGATGTGCGGTCTGGCGGCGCTGTGGTGGAATATCGCCTGATCTATCGCAAATGGCCGCGCGCGGGCGACCGATTTGTGATCCATACCAGCCTCGCGGACGTGCAAGAGAAAACCCATTCCTTGTCGCATTGGGTAATGAACCCGGATACGGGCGCGGCCTATACGACGTGCCAGGCTGTCGCGCTGACCTTTGACTTGGACACGCGAAAAGTGATCGCGACCCCAGCCGAACAGATTGCTGAGCTTGAACACATCGCGCCGCGCGGTTTGGTGCTTTAATAAGGTTTTGTGCAGAGCACCGCGCGCCCGCAATTAAGTGCTGAGTGTGCGCTTTACGAGGCCGACTTCATCCTCAGGCAGGCCCTCGATCAGGCTTGAAATATAAGCCGATAATTGATCCCGCACATCATACGGCGCTTCCATCGGCAAGAAGTGCGTGGTGTTGACGCGTTCCTTCAGGACCAGATGTGGACAACGCTTGGTTAGGCGCGCGGCGGTTTCGTCCGTCATCACGGAATCGCGATCCGGGCGCAGCACAGTGATCGGGATCTTGTGCTTCTTCACTTTGTGGAGCGCATTCCAAGGACGATTGCGCTGGGCCATAAATGTCGCCGCTTCCCATTTTGGGTCGCACAGCAATTGCCAAGTCTGCTTGTCGCTGTCCGGATCATTGCCATCGGTCCGATCGAAGGCGTCGAGGATATAGTCTTGCAAAAAGGGCTCGCGCCAGGTCGCGAAGGCGCCGCGGCCTTGATATTTGAATTGAATATGCTCGCGCGAGTCGAACTTGTTGCGGCGCTTGCGGGCCTGCTTGGCCATATGATGACTGCCGCGCTGAAACGGCCATAAATGCATCGCGGTATAGTATCCAGGGGCGAGGATAACGGGGTCCACCAAGACCAAGCCCGCGACTTTGTCTGGTCTGGCTCCGGCGACCAAGAGCGCGACTGTGGCGCCCATGGAATGACCGCCGAGCACCACTTTTTTGACCGGCGACTCGCGATCGAGAAAGCCAATCACATCATCGCGGTAGCGTTTCCAGCTTTTCAGAGCGCGCGGATTGGCCGGCAGCGACGTGCGACCATGGCCACGCAGATCCACAGCCTGCACTTTGGTCCGCAAGCCAAGCGGCGCCAAAATTGACTGATAGGTCATCGCATTGAACCCGGTCGCATGGAGCCATAAGGCGGCCAGCTTTTTCGCCGGGTCACCAAATTCCAGGGCGGCCATGTCGCCTTCAGGGGTTTCAAACGTGAATCGACGCATTGGGGTCCTTAGATTGAGCCGAAGACTTTACGCAGCAAATCTGTCGTTCGCGCGACAGGATTGTCGCGAATCTTCTGTTCTTCCACTGCGAGATAAGTGAAGAGGCCATCAAGGCCAAATTGGACCGCATGTGAGGTTAAATCCGATTTATAATCAATTGCCGCGACCGCGAGCATGGGCTGACTGGATGTGACGCTATCCAGCATCCGATATGCCCCAGAACTGTCCAGCGCGGTTTCAACATAAGGGGTAAACAGACCCCGCAAGCTGTTTTCGGTCCGTCCCCGCAAAAAGTCCGTCGCCGCCGTATCGCCGCCGCGCAATATGCCAACCGCATCCTCAATCGTGATCGATTTGACCGCATCGACAATAATCGTCTTGCCCGCAGGAACCGCGTCTTCGGCCGCCCGATTCATGCGCAATTGAAGATCGTCCAATGGTCCGGAGAGGCCGACTTGTTCGAGCTGGCTTTGCACTTGGCCTAAGCGACCAGGCAGCGGAATTTGAATTTGTGGATCGCGCCAATAGCCGTCGACCACACCGATCTGATTGGCGACGCGGCCAGCGCCAATCTCAAGCGCCTGGCGCAGCGCTGCATCAATCTCGAATGTGGTGATCTCCCCACTGGTCGTGCCTTGGGAGCCTGGGGTGCCGATCTCGCCCAGGACATCGCCGAGCACTTGTCCAAAGTCTCCGCCCGTACCGGATTCGCACCCTGCGGGCACAATACAAAGCGCCAAAGCGCCAATCATAGCTGAACGCATATTCGTCTCCCTCACCTTTCAAAATAGTGTGCTCAGATTTAGCTGATAAATCAAACGCCTAATTGCTTATCGCGGCGACAGTCTGGCGATCCTAGCCTGGTTGCGGTAGATTAGCGACCATAATGGAGGCAAACATATGCTGAAAAAGACCCATGGATGCTTCACCGTCTCGGTTGAAGACAAAGTTGCGCACATTGTTCTCAATCGCCCTCAGGCGCTGAATGCCATGAATAAAGCATTCTGGAATGAGCTTCCAGCCATTGTCGATGAGATTGACGCCACGGCCGCCGCGCGAGTGATTGTGATCTCCGCAGAAGGCAAGCATTTCTCCGCTGGAATGGACTTGTCTGTGTTTAGCAATGACGGCGCCGTCACCGCGGGAAAAGTGGATCGCTATATTGCCGCTGAGGCGTTCCGGTCAAACATCAAACAGATCCAGTCTTCCTTCAATTCGCTCGAGAACGCGCGGATGCCTGTCCTGATCGCATGCCAAGGCGGCGTGATTGGCGGCGCCATTGATATGATCTCTGCGGGCGATATTCGCTGGTGCACCCAGGATGCGTTTTTCTGCATCCAAGAAACCAATATCGCGATGACGGCCGATGTTGGCACCTTCCCCCGTCTGCAGCGCTACATCCCAGAAGGTTGGGTCAAGCAAATGGCCTATACGGGCGAGCGGATTGCCGCCGCCAAGGCGAAAGAGATTGGCTTGGTCAATGAAGTCTTCGAGACCCAAGACGAGATGCTGGCGCATGTCATGGGCGTCGCCAAAGAAATTGCCTCAAAAAACCCGCTGGCGGTCACCGGCTGCAAAGTGCTGATCAATTATGGCCGCGATCACAGCACCGCCGATACGCTGGATTATATCGGTGTGTGGAATTCCGGCATGCTCCCGCCATCACATATGCAAGAAGCGTTTAAGGCCAAATCTGAAAAGCGCGATGCGGAATACCCAGATCTCATGCCCTTGCGCCGCACGCCGATGTAAGCGGTCGCGCTTAAGCGATGCGATAGACGATCGTTGCTTTCAATAAGACTTGATCGCGTTGCCGGGCGATGCCGCTGGCAAAGATCAGCGTGCGCGTTTTGCGATCTATTCGGCTATCAAATATAATCTCGTCGCCGTTCGCTGGCGCTGCTGAAACATCCAGCGTGACGGACACGGGATGCACCGCGCCGGCGTCAATCGCGGTCAAAGCCAAATGGGTCACGGCATGCTGCAACAAGACCCCAGTCTGCACCACGTCCCAGTTTTCGGGCACCGCCACAGCCTGCTCAAAGCTGGCAAAGGTCAGCGCGCTCAGCGGCACGAAGAGGTCAGCTTGATCGGTCATGGCCCTTCCCCTAATCCGAGCCCTGACAAATGAAAAGGCTCACGGCGCGCCAACGCCATGAGCCTGATTGGAACCTAATGAATGGGAGGCGTCGCTAAGCCGCCGCGGCTGCAGGCGTTGACCCCGTCATCATGTCGGCGACGACAAGATCGCCCAAGTGTCCGAACGCTTCCATGCCATAAGTCACTTGCATGTACTGGCTGATCGCGGGCAGCAATTGCGCGATTTCTTTATGGCCGAGCCCGGCTTTGTGCAGGCTTGCAAACATGCCTTCCCCAATATGACGACGACCGCCTGGGGTTTGCTCGATCAAGCGGGCAATAATACCGGTCGCGGCACCATGATCTGCCCCGGTGGTGGCTGAAAGCGTGCGCGCGCCTGGCATCTTACGGAAGACAGCTTCAGCGAGCGGTGATCCTTGTCGTTCGGCAGTGTTGAGCACGATGCCCAGCACTTCTTTGGTTTTAACTTGCGTCAAACCCGTGGCAGTGGCGCACGACTTGATCATATTTTTCAGCATGGGGCAGGCTCCTTCTTATCTCTCTAGATCCATGACCCTAAGCCACCCGCGTTTCACGAAAGTTACCGCGCGCCGCTGATTCGTTCACTTTTGTGGGGTGAGTCGTTAAGCGCGATTAAGGCCGGGTAAACAGATTTCGCATTTCTGTTTACCTTTGGCCTTTTTGGGGCGCTTACATTCTCTCTGGCGCGGTGATGCCGAGGATTTGCAGCCCGGTTTCGAGTTGGTGCAACACCGTCTCACAAAGCGCCAATCGGGCGGCGCGCACCCCATCGCCAACCCCGTCTTTAAAGATCGGGCAGGCGGCATAAAAAGCGCTGAACGCTTGCGATAGGGAATAGACATGCTCGCACACATAATGCGGCATCCGTTTCTCGCGCGCCAAACGCAAGGCGAGCGCAAATCCATCTAGAGCCAGCACCAATTTGCGCTCTTCTGGCGCGTCAATCGCGATCGCACCTGAGCGCAGACCTTCTTCGGCGGCGCGTCGCAACAGCGCTTTCAAGCGCACCGCCGCATATAGCAAATAAGGGCCCGTTTTGCCTTCAAAGCTGGTAAAACGCTCCAGGTCGAAGACATAATTGGTCGTGCGTTGATTTTGCAGGTCGGCAAATCGCAGCGCTGCGCGGGCGACAAGTTTGCCAATTTGCGTTTTCTCAGACTCCGATACGTCACCCGAAAGGCCGGTTTCACCGATCCGTTTTGTCGCCTCGTCCAAGGCCATTTGGTTGAGATCCGCCAGCCGCAATGTCCCGCCCGCTCGGGTCTTAAACGGTTTTCCGTCTTTGCCATTCACTGTGCCGAAGCCGAGATGCTCAAGCCGGTCATGAGACAAATAGCCGACTTTATCAGAGGCGCGGTACACCTGCTCAAAGTGCAAAGCCTGGCGTTGGTCGACGACATAAAGGATGCGGTCCGGGTCAATCGTCTCGATCCGGTCTTTAATCGTCGCAAGATCGGTGGCGTGATAGCCGGTCGCCCCGCGCGAATTGACCAACATGAAAGGCGGCATCGGGTTTTTGAGCCGCGTCTGTCCATCCTTGCCGACCGTTTCGACATTCTCGCCGTCTTTGGCAATGTCGATAATCCAAGCGCCATCATCAAGGTGGGCATGGCCCGCAGCTTTCAGCGCCTCAATCATCGGTGCGATCAGCGGGTCGACATCACTCTCGCCCTTCCAGAGATCAAATGAGACGTCCAAAAAGCCATAATCCACTTTCAAAGCCGCGACCGAAACATCGATAAAATGCTGGAGCAGCGCACGATATCCAGCCCGGCCCGCTTGCATTTCAGCCACGGCATCCTGCGCCCGTTTGGCATAGTCTGACCCCTCTTTCGAGCGCGCCGAGGCCATTGGATAAAGCCGCGAGAGATCGTCCATCGTGACCGGCGGTTCAGCCGGAAATGGACCATCTTGCGCGGCGTCGAAATAGATTAAGTCGGGCTGCTCATCCCAGACCGCAATGATCAACAGCCCCATTTGCAGGCCCCAATCACCAAGATGCACATCGCCGGTGACATCATCGCCCAAAAATCTCAGCAAGCGCACCAAAGTGTCGCCGATCACAGCGCTGCGCAAATGCCCGACATGCATCGGCTTGGCGACATTCGGGCCGCCAAAATCGACCACCGTTTTTTCAGGCTGCTCAGCCGCGCCGCCGCCGGCTTTGTCATCTTGCCCAATCGCCGTGGCCCGCGCCGCGAGTGCGGCTTCGCTCACCGAGATGTTCAAAAAGCCCGGGCCCGCAATATCGACCCGGTTGACCGCGACATGTTCGCCAATCCGCGGCGCGATTTTTGCGGCGAGCTCGCGCGGGTTCATGCCCGCTTGTTTCGCGGCGCCCATGCAGCCATTGCACTGAAAGTCCGCCAATTCTGGGCGATCTGATTGTTTCACGGCGCCCCAGCGTGCGTCTAAGCCCTCGGCTTCAAAAGCGGCGCTGCACGCGAGCGCCAATTGCGTCGCGAGATCTGTCATTGTCTGGTCCTAACCCTGCCCTTAACTGCCAGCGCCTAAGCGAAAGCGCCGCCCCTCTTGATTATAGACAAGTTGTGATTCGGTCAGGTCGAAACCGATCAAGACTTCAAAATTCGCCCCAGAGACAGACCCGTCGGCGCGCGGAATGACAATTTGCTGAATAATCTCGGTTTCACCGGTGACTGGACCGTCGGAGAAATCGGCTTGAACATCGAAATATTCTTTGTTCAGCACTTTGCCGCTGCGCCGCGTCACGGCAATCCAATAGCGATAGTCTTTGCGATTGGCGCTGGCCGCAGGTCCTTTGCCAAAGGCGAAATCAATCTCAACCTCGGCACGGACGGGATTGTCGTCAGCGTAACGGCAATAGAGACGCACATCGACAATCTCGCCAGTATAGTCGACGCTGCCAAAGCGCTGATCGCTGCCTTCAAACTGAACGATTCGGGACGCTTGATACATCGCGCCAGCGGGCGGACAGGCGCCAACATTTTGACGCGTATCAAAGGCAGAACCGATATTGGAACCAGACTGACAGGCGCCAAGCGCAAGCAGGATCGTGGAGAGGGCGAGTCTTCGCATATGTGGTGCCTTGTCACTCTTGGCCTCGCGGGCGAGGCTATCCATTTACTGCGCAGAGTGTTACCGGGCGACGACAAGGGGTGCAACGCCCTATCTGCGTCGCGAACATGAGGAGCCTGTAAGGACGTGAAGCCATTAAAGATTCTCCTCGCCGCCCCTCGCGGGTTTTGCGCCGGCGTTGATCGCGCGATTCAAATCGTGGAAGAAGCTCTCAGCAAATGGGGGGCACCAGTCTATGTCCGCCACGAGATCGTTCACAATCACCATGTCGTCTCGCGCCTGGAACAGTTGGGCGCGGTGTTTGTCGAAGAACTGGATGAGTGTCCGCAAGATCGTCCGGTTGTGTTTTCCGCGCATGGCGTCCCGAAAGCGGTGCCGGCGGCGGCGGCGGCGCGCGACATGGTCTATGTCGATGCGACCTGCCCTTTGGTCTCGAAAGTCCATGTCGAAGCTGAACGCCATCACAAAGCCGGGCGCGAAATCGTTTTGATCGGCCATGCGGGCCATCCAGAGGTGATCGGCACGATGGGACAGCTGCCGCAAGGCGCGATGACTTTGATCGAGACGGTTGAAGATGTCGCCGCCTTCACGCCAAGAGATCCAGCCAATTTGGCCTTCGTGACGCAAACAACGCTCAGCGTCGATGACACTGCGGAAATCGTTGAGGCGCTGCAGGTTCAGTTTCCAGAGATTAGCGCGCCGCATAAAGAAGACATTTGCTATGCCACCACCAATCGCCAAGAGGCGGTGAAAACCATGGCCGAGCGCGCCGATTTGTTTTTGGTTATCGGCGCTGAAACCTCATCAAATTCTAAGCGATTGGTCGAAGTGGCGGTGCGCGCCGGGTCGCAGGATGCGCGCTTGGTCGCGAGCGCTGAAAATGTTGACTGGGACTGGTTTGACGGGGTTGAAACGCTGGGCTTAACCGCAGGCGCCAGCGCGCCGGAGGATCTGGTGCAAGGCGTCATCGCCGCCTGCCGCGCGCGCTATGATATCAGCGTCGAAGACGTCACCACGGCCACCGAGAGCGTGGTGTTTAGACTGCCCCGCGTGTTGGAACGCGCGTAAACGCGACAGCCTGCCAATTGCGACTCACAGCGCGGCGGCGTATAGGCCGGGGCGAGTCTGCTCACCCAGCTTGCCCACGCCTATTGCCCTCTTCGGCCCTCAGCTCACGGAATGCCCTCATGATCCCTCGCTATGCCCGCCCCGAAATGACCGCGATTTGGGAGCCGACCAGCAAATATGGCATCTGGCTCGAAATTGAGACTCTGGCCGCTGAAGCGATGGAAGAGCTTGGGCAAATCCCACCCGGCACCAGCGCTGTGGTTCGAGACAAAGCCGCGTTTGACGTCGCGCGCATCGATGAGATCGAAGCCGAAGTCAAACATGATGTGATCGCCTTTTTGACCAATGTCGCTGAACATGTCGGCGAACCCGCGCGCTTCTTACACAAGGGCATGACGAGCTCTGATGTGCTCGATACGTGTTTGAATGTGCAATTGGTGCGGGCGACCGATCTGATGATGGTCGGGCTCGACCGCGTGCTGGCGGCGCTCGAAAAGCGCGCCTTTGAGCATAAAATGACTCCCACAATTGGCCGCAGCCATGGCATTCATGCTGAACCCACCACGTTTGGGATCAAGCTCGCCACGTTTCATGCGGAGTTCCAGCGCGCCAAGCGCCGTCTCGAAACCGCGCGCGAAGAAGTCGCGACCTGCGCAATTTCGGGCGCCGTCGGCACGTTCGCCAATATCGACCCCCGGATCGAGGAATATGTCGCAGAAAAGCTTGGCCTCCGCCCTGAACCGGTGTCGACGCAAGTCATTCCGCGCGATCGCCATGCGGCTTATTTTGCCGCCCTGGGCGTCATCGCCTCGTCGATTGAGCGCCTGGCGACAGAAATCCGCCACTTGCAACGCACAGAGCTGTATGAAGCCGAGGAATTTTTCTCCAAAGGCCAAAAAGGCTCCTCCGCCATGCCGCATAAGCGCAATCCTGTGCTGACGGAAAACCTCACCGGGCTTGCCCGTTTGGTGCGTATGGCAGTGATGCCGGCTATGGAGAATGTCGCCCTCTGGCATGAGCGCGATATTTCGCATTCCTCGGTCGAACGCGGGATTGGACCGGATACGACCATTCATTTGGATTTCGCCCTGCATCGATTGGCGGGTGTCGTCGAAAACCTGCTCGTCTATCCCGAGAATATGCAAGCGGTGATGGATAAAATGGGCGGGCTGCACAATTCTCAGCGCGTCCTGCTGGCCTTGGTCGAAGCGGGCAATAGCCGCGAAGACAGCTATGCCATGGTGCAACGCAATGCGATGAAAACCTGGGCCGGACAAGGCGCGTTTCTAGACCATTTGAAAGCCGATCCGGACGTCAAAGCCAAACTCTGTGACGAACGCCTCGAAAGCTTGTTTGACGACGCTTATCACTTTCAACGCGTGGATTACATTTTCGAGCGCGTGTTTGGGCGCAGCGCATAACAGCTCTGTGATCTGAGGTTTGCGCCAAACCATGCTAGATCTGGTCAGGTGGAGACCCCGAGCCATGCGCGCCCTATTTACAACTCTGACCCTCTTTCTGTTCAGCGCCGGTTCGGCGAGCGCGGCGCCGGTGGTGAAAGTCATTAATTTCACGGCCGATTGGTGCCCGAATTGCCGCATCCTGAACCCGCGGCTCGATGAAGCGATTGCCGCGTTTGAGCCTGGCAGCATTGAGCGGGTCGACTTAGATGTGACCCAGATCCGGCGCAATTCCAGTGCGATTGAGCAGGCGCAGATCGAAACTGAGGCGCGCCTGCTCGCGGATCAACACAATGCCGCTTACCTCTGGAATTGGTATGGCGGGATCACCGGCATTGCAGTTGCGATCTCCGCCGACACAGGCGAAGCGCTGACCTGTTTCATGCGTCCGATGAGCGCCAAAAAGATCCAAGGCGAGTTGAAACTGGCGAAAATCCTGGCCGAAAAAGGCACCCCCGGCGCGCGCAAGCCAGAAGGCCCGGATTGCCCCGTGTTGAATTAATCACACACATCCGAGCGGTAAGGTTTGGTTAAGCGCTTCGCCTTCACCCTGCCGCAATTCCTAGTCAGTAAGCGACGCTGAAGACTTGCGCGAAAGGTGAGCGGGCGTGAAAGCTTCGAACGGAAAACCCGGCCTTATAAAACAAGCTCCCAAGCCAGCTGTGCCTGACGCGCGAGGATCATCTATGGGGCTCTTTCGAGGTCGACCCATTCTAAAATGGGGCTTGATCACCAGCTTCATCCTGACGCTGCTCGGCCTGCTGGCGGCTTGGGTCTATTGGCAGAGCCTCTATCGTGGCATGCCGGACTTGCCCGAAACCGCAGAATTATGGGCCGCCAATCGCGAACCAGCGATCGAATTTGTGGATCGTGATGGCGAGACAATTGCGATTCGCGGGCCCCGTTATGGCCGCGCCATTACGCTTGATGAACTGCCGCCGCATGTGCCGCGCGCCTTTATCGCCGCGGAGGATAAAAGATTTTACGACCATGATGGCGCCGATACACAAGCCATGGCGCGGGCGGCCTTTTCCAATCTGATTTCTGGCAAAACCGTTTCAGGTGCCTCGACGATTACCCAGCAATTGGTCAAAAATCTCATCCTATCGCCAGAGCAGACTCTGAAGCGAAAAGCCCAAGAAGTGCGCCTGGCGCGCGAGCTGGAAGAGAAACTCTCCAAGAATGAAATCTTGGAGCTTTACCTCAATCGCGTCTATTTCGGCTCGGGCTTTTACGGCCTCGGCGCCGCCTCGCGCTTCTATTTTGACAAAGACCCAAAAGATCTCACCCTGGCCGAAGCCAGTCTGCTGGCGACGCTGCCTAAGGCACCTTCCCGACTCGCTTTGGACGACAATATGGAAGGCGCCCGTCAAAGACAGGCTTATGTCATCACTGAAATGCTGCAGGCCGGGTTCATCACCCCTGAAAGCGCGCAGATCGCGCTTGCCGCCAATGTCGAAATCGCGCCCGAGCCCGAGCAAGATCCGCAATTTGGATACATTCTCGACGCCGCAACGGAGCGCGCCAATGATCTGATGCCGAATCTGCCGGATGATCTGGTCGTGACGCTGACCGTCGATATCGACTTACAGACCAAAATCACCGAGGTGATTGAAGCGCGCATGGATGGCGAAGCGAGCGAGGTCAAAGCCGGGCAATCGGCGGCGCTTTTATTCAGTCGCGAGGGGCATGTGGTCGCCATGTATGGTGGCCGCGATTACACCAAAAACCAGTTTAACCGCGCCACGCAAGCGCGCCGACAGCCCGGCTCCGCGTTTAAGCCTTTCGTCTATGCCGCGGCGCTTGAGATTGGTGTCAGCCCGTATGATATGCGCATCGATCAGCCGGTGACGATTGATGATTGGTCGCCGAAGAATTTCTCGCGCGTTCATATGGGCCCGGTCACCGTCGCCGAAGCGATGCGCGACAGTCTCAACACAGTGGCAGCCGTCCTCGCCCAAGAGACCAGCGAAGAAGCCATTATCGCGCTGTCCAAGAAGTTTGGCATCAGTGCGGAATTGCAACCATTCCCCTCAATTGCCCTCGGTAGCCAAGAAGTGACGCTGTGGGAGCTGACACGCGCCTATGGTCCATTCATGACCGGCGGGCGGCGGGTCGATCCGTTCTTGATCCAAAAGATCGAAACCACGCGCGGTGAGATCATCTATGAACGCGCCGACTACGAACCCGCGCGGGTTTATGACCGCGACAATGCAGAGATCATGACCGGTATGTTGGCCGATGTCATCCGCTCTGGCACCGGCAGCGCCGCGAAAGTCGATCGCTGGCCGGTGGCGGGCAAAACCGGCACCAGCCAATCCTCTCGCGATGCGTGGTTTGTCGGCTATAGCGCCGAGCTGATAGGTGGGATCTGGACCGGCAATGATGATGACACGCCGATGGATGAAGTCACCGGCGGCGGCCTGCCCGCCCGGCTCTGGGCAGACATGATGCAAGTCGCCCATGATGGCCGCACCCCGAGTACTTTGCGGGGGGCCAATAAGCTCATTCAGCTCACGCCAGAGCAGCAAAAGCGGGTCGGATATTATCGCGATCTGGGCATGGCTTTTGCCGGTCTGGCCGGAGCCGGGCGCGACTAGGGCGCCCAAAATACGAGCGTCGACTCATCCAAACACAATCCAGGGGCGTACTCAAATTCAACCAAGTAAATTGATGGAATTGGAGACCTGCGGATGCGCGCTTTTCGACCTTTCAGAACCCTGGCGCTCTCCGGCGCTGTTCTTGCGGCCCTTTTTATCGCGCCCGCATCCGCCGACGCGCCGGCACAGCGCACACTCACACCCGAGCAGATTGCCAGTGATATAGCCCTTGCTGAAGAGGTCTATGAGCGCATTCATCCTGGCTATACCCGCTTTACCAGCGCCGAGACCTTGCGCGGCGCCTGGCAGAGCCTGTTAGATGAGGCCGAGGCGGACCAAGGCATGACGCTCGGCGATTTCTATGTCGAAGCGAACCGCGTCTTGGCGCAAATCCGCTGCGATCATACCAAAGCCGAGCTGCCGGACGAGCTGGCGGAATTGCGAAAGTCTGAGCCGGTCTATCTGCCCCTGCGCTGGGAGATGATAGACGGGCGCGGGTTCGTCACGGTTCCCGGCGATGAGACAGGCTTACAGCGCGGCGATGAGCTTCTCGCCATTGATGGCCAAAGCCTCAGCGACCGGGCTGATATGATCCGTCCGCTGATCCCATATGATGGCCAAACCGAATGGGTGCGCGACGTGCAGATCGCGCAGTCATATGAGTTTCGCGGCGGCGGCTTAGACCATTTTGGCGCGCTGCTCTTTGACACCCGTCCCACCGCCAAGCTGACCATCAAGCGCGCGGATGCCGCGCCGATCGACCTTCGCGTCACACGCATTACGCATCCTGAATGGCGGGCCTTAGGGGCTGGTCAAACGGGTGCGGCCAATTTCAAAGACGCAATCCGCTTTGACCGCATCGGCGAAAAGGCCGCTTATCTCGCAGTCGATACTTTCGTAAATTACCGCACGCCGGTCGATCCAGACGCGCTTTATGATCCGATTTTTCAATCGCTGAAAGACGAAGGGCGCGACACGTTGATCGTCGATCTGCGACGCAATGGCGGGGGCTCTACGGACGCGTCGCTCGGATTGGCCGCGCATCTTATGCTCGAAAAAGCTGCGTTCAAAAAGGACGTGCGGGTGAAAACACTGAATATGGACGGGCTGGAGGAGCATCTCTGGACCTGGGATAGAAGCGCAATGAACCCCAATCCGCTGGGATTTAAAAAGAATGAGGATGGCACCTATTCGATCCGCAAAATGGTCAGCGATGAATTGAAACAAATGACGCCGGACGACACTCATTTTGACGGGCGGTTGATCCTTTTGACCAGCCGCAATAATTCCTCTGGCAGCACGCATCTTCTCGCGTTCATCAAGGATCAAAACCCGGATGTCGTGCTGATTGGAGAGCGGACTGGCGGCAATGCCGAAGGGGCCACGGCCGGTATTCTCTTCACGCTGACCCTGCCCGAGAGCGGCATTAAAATGCGGGTTCCCGCGATGCAGAGCTTTATGAATATTAGCGGTTTTGAGCGCGGGTTCGGCATTTCGCCGGATATTGAAGCGCCGATGACCATCGAGGCGTTTCTTGCCGGTGAAGACCCAGCGCTTGAGAAAGCCTTGGCGCTGATCCATGGATCAATGTAATTTGATATCGCAGCCCTAGATTCATCGCGCAATTCTGACCAAACAGGCGCCATGACTGCACCGTTTCGCCTGTTTGCGCTGACCAGCCTGACCCTGATCGCCTTTGCCGCCAATTCGGTGCTCAGCCGTATGGGGCTCGCTGAGACTGAGATTGGGGCGGGCAGCTTTGCCGTGATCCGCCTGCTCAGCGGGGCTGGCTTTTTGGCTTTGATCGCCATCCTGCAATCGAAGCGGATCTCTGGATCCTTTGCCGGGGCGGTTTCGCTGGCGCTGTATGCAGGGTTTTTCTCCTATGCCTATCTCGCTTTATCTGCTGGCATGGGGGCGATCATTCTGTTTGCAATGGTGCAGATCACGATGCTGGGCTGGGGCCTCGCCCGCGGTGAGGTCTTATCGACTGTGCAATGGGCGGGGTTTGCGCTGGCGGTCGCGGCCTTGCTTTATCTGGTCGGGCCCAGCCTCGAAGCGCCGCCGCTCTGGGCCGCTGGCATGATGGCACTGGCGGGTCTTGGCTGGGGGGCTTACTCACTGATCGGGCGCGGGACAGCGGATGCTGCGGCCGCGACGACGGGCAATTTTATCTTGGCGAGCCTGCTGGCCCTGCCAGCCTTTGGGCTGATCCTCTTGATCTCTCCCGAGCCAATGCCCCCTGTGGATGGCGTTCTCATTGCCGTGATCTGCGGCGCGATCACCTCCGGGCTCGGCTATGTGATTTGGTACCAAGCGCTGAAGGGGCTGAGCGCCACGCGCGCGGGGATCGCTCAACTCTCGGTCCCAGCCCTTGCCGCTTTGGGCGGCGTGATCTTTCTGGCTGAGCCAATCACCTTGCGCTTCGCCGTGGCGACAAGCGCCATCTTGATCGGTGTCGGGCTTGCCGTCTTGACCGGAGCGCCTCGCTCCCGCAAAGCGGATCGATGACGGACGCTGCGACCTCCCCCCAAAAAGCCGGAAAGAATGCCTTTCTCTTTGTCGTGATCGCGGTGATCATGAACATGCTCTCCTTTGGCATCATCATGCCGGTCATGCCGGCTTTGCTCGAAGACATTACCGGGCTTGGCGCGGCGCAGACGGTCGTGTTTGGCGGCTGGCTGGCCATGACCTTTGCGGTTTCGAACTTTTTTGCGATGCCGATTCTGGGCGGTTTGTCAGATCGATATGGGCGGCGTCCGGTCTTATTGGCGTCGATTGCCATGCTCGGCATTGATCATTTAATCATGGGGCTCGCTCCGACGCTGGGCGTGCTCTTTCTCGGGCGGTTTTTGGGCGGCATGTTCTCGGCCACATATTCTGTGGCCAACGCCTATATCGCCGATGTCACTGAACCTGAAGAGCGTGGCCGCGCCTTTGGATTAATGGGCGCCGCCTTTGGCATTGGGTTTATCTTAGGACCGGTCTTTGGCGGCCTGCTGGGCGAGGTTAATCCGCGCTTACCCTTTTATGTGGCGGCTGGAATTTCTGCGCTGAACTTCCTCTATGGCTGGTTCATTCTGCCGGAAAGTTTGCGCGAGGAGGATCGCCGCGAACTCGATTGGAAACGCGCCAATCCGTTTGGCTCGATGGTTCACTTTTCGAAAGTCCCGCGCGTCGCCTGGTTCATTGTCGCGATCGGGCTCTATCAGGTCGCGCACGCGGTTTATCCTTCGACGTGGAATTTCCATGGCGAAATTCGCTATGATTGGTCAGAGATGGAGATCGGCCTGTCGCTGGCGGCCGTCGGGGTCGGGTCGGCGCTCGGCCAAGGCTTATTGACGGGCTATCTGATCAAGCGCCTCGGCGCGATGAAAGCCGCGGTGTTTGGGATTGGCAGTAATGGCATCGCGCTGTTGCTGTTCGCGCTCGCTGGCGCCCCGTGGATGGCTTATGCGATCATCGCCATATCGTCGGTCGGCGGCGTCGCCATGCCGGCGATTAATACGATCACCTCAACCCTAACCCCCCGCAATGCGCAAGGCGAGCTGCAAGGCGCGCAAGCCAGCATTATGGCGTTCACGCTCATCTTCAGTCCGGTCCTGATGACGCAGACGCTGAAATATTTTGCCAATCTGCCCGAAAGCCATGCGCTGCAGACAGGCGGCGCGGCGTTTCTCTTGGCAGCGATCATAACCATGCTCGCGCTGGTGCCGCTATTTGTCGGCATTGGCGTCAATCGTCGAGCGATTGCAAAAGCTGAGGCTGAGGCTGCGCCTGCCGAATAGGCCGTGGCACTACCCGAATAAGAGCGATCCAAATGGATCGCTCTCTCGTTTCGTGTTTCGGGTCGGCGCTACTTCGCGCGGGTCAAAACGCCAAGCAGACCGCCAATCAGTCCGCCGCCCACGCCGCCATTTAGAAAGCTGCTCAAATGCGCCATAAGCGGTTCCCCCCCGAGCAGGGATTGAAAGCCAATATTGGCGACATTCATGCCATATCCGCCCGCCAGGCCGCCAATAATCCCAGCAATTAAGCCGGTGCCGCCTTTACCGCCAAGCAGTTTCGAAACGATCGGTCCAAGCACGGCGCCGCCGACGCCATTCAGAATGAGTGGTATATACTGTTCCATGATTTGCCCTCCCAAGGCTATATCCGGGGCCTGTTTCAGGTCTCCCATCTCAGAGGGCACCAGAATTTCGAATTTCGAACAAGTCCTCTCGCGCAGCCGCGCGGTCTGAGTTAGGCAGGTCTATGGCTGAGCTGAAACCCGCCCTCTTCCTCGATCGCGACGGCGTTATCAATGTCGATCGCGGATATGTCGACCGGGTTCAAGACTGGGTTTGGATGGACGGGGCACAAGACTGCGTCGACCGGTTTAAAGCGCGCGGCTGGTTTGTATTCGTGGTCACCAATCAATCCGGCATTGCCTTTGATCATTATTCCGAAGCCGATATGCAAGCGGTGCATCAACATATGGTCGACGGTTTCTCCGGCGCCGGCACGGCGGTTGACGCCATCTATGCCTGCCCGTTTCATGCCGAAGGCAGCAATCCGAAATATCGCAAAGACAGTTATGATCGCAAACCGAAACCCGGCATGCTGTTGCAAGCCATGGCGGACTTTCCGGTTAAGAGAGAGGCGAGCTTCTTAATTGGCGACAAGCAAACTGATATTGACGCCGCCCATGCGGCTGGAATTGGCGGCTTTCTCTTCAAGGGCGGCAATCTTGCCGCTTATGCAGAATGGGCGCTGGCGAGTTTTGAAGATGGCGCGAGATAAATCCAGCGTCCCTATGTGATAGGAATTGCCTATCGACCCCTTTTTGTTTCTGTTCATAGACAATTCGAACTTTTGCCCCACATCCAGCGATATGAATTGGGACATGCAGGGATGAGAGGGATCACACCGATGCGATATGCCGTTCTGGGGCTCGCCATTGCGGCGCTCAGCCCGATCGCTTGGGCTCAAAACACCGGTGGGGTCTTCGGCCCTGTCATTGATGAAGGGGATAGCGGTTGGGAATATCGGGGCAGCTACAATCCTGATGATGGCGACTATAATCAGCGCCTGCATTATCAACGCGCGATCAATGGCGCGTTGCGCTGGCGCGTGACGGGGCAGCTGCGTTCAACGGACGAGTCTGATTTCGACCTCGATTATGTGCGCGGCGAATTGGTCTGGCAAGTCACGCCAGATGCGCAGACCTATCAATCTGGGTTTCGCTTTGATGGTCGCTACCGGTTCGAAGATCGGCCCGGCGATGTCACTGTGCATTGGACCAATCAATGGAAACATATAGAGGATTGGACCTTGCGCTTCATCATCAGCGCCACGCGGCAAATCGGCAATGACCCGGCCGATGGCATCCTCATCCAAGCCCGGTCATCTGCCACCACGTCGATCACAGATGGGCCAAAGCTCGGTTTAGAATGGTTTGGCGAATTTGGGTCGACCGAGGCGTGGCTCGATCTTGATGAACAAGAGCACCAGATCGGTCCCGTCGCCGTGTGGGGCCTGAATGAGGATTGGAGCCTATATACCGGCGCTTTGTTTGGCGCCACCGATGTGAGCCCAGACTCAGAACTGCGCTTGCGCGTCACCCGCGCCTATTAAGCGTCAGAGCGGTTTCAGCGTTTTCCCGTTCAAACCGCCCATACGGCAGACCTCCATCCATTCCTCGGCTTTGACCGGCTGCACAGAGAGCCGCATGCTGGTGACCAAAGACATGTCAGCCAATGTCTCGTTCGCTTTGACAGCTTTCAGTGTGACCGAGGTCGGCATATCGACCAGCGCGCGGATATGGACGCAATCCCAGCGCTCATCATCTGTGGTTGAATCCGGTGCACTTTCGGCGGAAACCTCAATCACCCCAACCACTTCCAGACCTTCATTCGAGTGATAGAAAAACCCGCGATCGCCAATTTTCATCTCGCGCATATTATTGCGCGCTTGGTAATTGCGAATGCCGTCCCATTCTTCCCCGGCTTCGCCTTTGGCTTTTTGCTGCTCCCAGCTCCATTTAAAAGGCTCAGATTTGAACAGCCAGTATTTCATTTGTGATCTCCGCGATTCGTCTGCACAGAATTATAGAGCGCATTGCGCGGAGCGACAGGCCTGCGCGACCAGAGGCTCCAAACTGTCCCAGTCTTTATAGTGCCGCACGCGTTTCGCGGCGCCCAGCCAAGCGTCTTCAAACGCTTCGCGTGTCGCGCCATCTGTGAGGATCGGGATCAGCGGATCGACACAGATACGGATCGTGAAAATCACCGCCTCCGCACCTGGCAGTTTGCGAATGGTTTGCCGCTCAACTCGCAAATAAAGATCATCGGCGCGTTTCCCGCTGACCCCAGGGCGGTCCGGCGTGTAGCGTTTCTCGCTCGCCTGCACGGTCCAGTTAAAGCGCTCCAGGACAATGCCCGGCTGCAAACCGGTAAACACACGCCCGACGCGGCTTGCGAGCGTCGGATCGCCGCCTGGAACGGGTCCATGCAGCCCGCCAAGGTCTAAGCCAATGCGCTCAGGCAGCGTCCAATAGGTCGGCGCGCACAGGACCCCCGCCGTCAGTCGCCAATCGTCCGGACGCTTCGCCTCAAGAATGCAAATGTCGTCGGAGACGAGCGAGGCAGCCTCTTCCAGCGCCGAGGGCATGGTCTGATGGGGCACGCGGCCCGTGGCCTTCATCACGAGGTCGAGCACGTGCTCCGGCACCGGCCCATCCAGCGCGCCAGCCGCGACATTGGCCCGCATCATCTTCATAATGAGACATTTGTCGCGCAGCCAGACAGTGGCTTCGGTATCTGGCATCAGCCAATGATCGGTCGGAATAGGCTTTAAACCGGGATCAAAGCTTGGGGCACCGTCTAAAAAGGGCAGATGCGGCGGCGCGCGCACGCTAAACGACCCGCGCGCGGCCCCATGCCGCAAAGCCAGCAATCTTGGGCGTGTTCGGCAAATACATGGTCTCGTGGCGATCGATGGCAAAGCCGCTGCTTTCGAGCATCGTCTTCGTATCTCGCGTGAGATGGCATCCGCCGACCATACGCTTCCAGACGGGTTCGATCCGTCTTTGCCATTTGGCGACGCCCGCGTCTGGCGCCAGGCCGTGCTCAGAGTATAAGACTTTTCCCGTCGGCTTCAGCACACGGCGCAATTCGGTCAGCGCACTCTGCCAGTCCGGAATGGTGCACAAAACGAAGGTCACGACCGCCGTATCAACACTTCGATCCTCAAGCGGGACGTTTTCAGCGCCGCAAGGATGAATGTCGGCGCTGAATCCATAATCGCCCTCCGCCCAGGTCGCTTCAGCGCGTTTGACCATGGGCGCGTGGGGCTCAACCGCATGCAAATGGCGCAGCTTTTCAGCGTCATAGAACGAGAAGTTCGTGCCGGATCCGCAGCCAATTTCCAAAACAATACCGTCGGCTTCAGGGACAAGTTTCTGACGCTGTTTCATCATCGGACCGGTGGAGCATCCACACGCGATGAGCGGCGGCAAAACATAGCGATCCCATAATCCAAACATGCTCAACTCCCTGACATCATGCGCTGGCGCGTGCGATTATCTAAGGGTTCAACCACGAGCGCACTTTGTGTGATGCGAACTTTATACTTTAACTGATCGCCCATCGGGAAATAGACCGCCGATCCAAACGGCGCTGAGCCGCCAGCATCTTTTGACGTCAGCAAGCCAGCTGAGAAGAGGTTTTGCGAGCCATCCGCGGGGCTCTCTTCGCTGTCTTCGCCTGCCTTGCCTGGCGCGATGACCTGATCAATCTCTGCTTCGCCGCCATAATTGACCAGCGCGCCATAGACGTCAAAACCGATCTCCTGATCGAACAATTCGACTTTGCCATCATCACTGACGCGGCGCCCATAAGAGGTTGAAGTCGACAGCTCTGTCGAGCTAAACCGGCGCGCATAGCGGCTCTCAATATATTCGAGCCGATAAAGGCTCTCATAGCCGAGCAATTGTTTCATCGGCGAAAACCGGATGACTTGTGCGCTGACTTGGAATTCGTCGCCAATAAAGCCGTCTTGGCGAATGATTTTGCCATCTGGCAGGGTCATGGTCAGCGTGTACTGATCCTCGGCGTCGGGCGCTTGTGCAAAGACAAGTTCCGCAACATCCCGCTCTTTGGTGAGCGCCTGATAGGTCTGCAAATTGAGCCCCGCGAGCACAGTCAAGCCCGCCGCGCCCAGAAACCCAATGCCAAACAGGAAGCGTAAGCCGCCCGCCGCCAGACGCAGTTTCATCAATCGGCCAATCCCGGCAAAACTGAGCAATAAACCCACAATGCCCGCCAGCGCAGGTACAATCCACCAGATTAAGCTCATGCGTCGCCTCCTCGGGTCCCCCTAGGACCGGCTAAGACGGACTATATCAGGGGGCCCGGATTTTCGCGAGGGAGAACTTACAGGCCGCGCCGCGCCTATGGCCCGACCAGTCTGACTTGTTCAAAACTGTCCCGGCCAACCCGCGCCCGCTCGCGCCATCCCAGCGCCGTGTAGGCTTCAATCGCAGCGGTGTTCTGCACATCGACATCCAGCTGCAGCGGGCGCCCGACAAAATTTCGTGCCACTTTCAGCAAGCCGCTGCCCACCCCGCACAGCCGCCAATCGCCGTGCACAAACACATGCGGGACATAGGCTTTGCCTTGCTCGAGGGTTAAAAACCCGACCAGACCGGCTTGTTTCTCCTCGGCCACAAAGGCGACATTGGCCGAGAGCGATTGGCGCAGCCGCACGATTTCAGGGCCTTCCGCCCGGCGCCACGGAAAGTCTGTGAGGCAATCGCGAAAGATGCCTTCAATTTGCGGATAGTCGTCACGGCGCCAATGACGCACTGACCAGCCCGCACCCGGATGCGCAAAAAGGCCCATTCGAGAAGACTACCCAAATCCGCTGACAAGGGAAAGGCATTGCTCGTCTGCCATATGTACCCAACTCGGAAAGCCAAGCTCGATGGCGCGCTGATGCCGTGGGAAACCCTTCAAGACGGCGAAGGTCTCGACGACCCGTTCCCGATTTGCAGCCGCGAAGCAATCGAAGGCTAGGCTGCCCTCAAGCCCGTTTCGGGTAGCTCCTAAGAACCCACAGAATGACCAGGATCACGATCAGGCCGATTAGACCTATGACGATGTGGACATAGTAGCTGATTGGATCAAATGGCGCGGAACTCGTAAAATCGACGGGTTCTATGGGAAGCATAGTATTCTCCTCACCCCGTAGACTCACGCATCAAACGCTTCGTTTGCGAAGACGAATTGCTACAGTTTGGGAAGCTAGGAGAAGCGAAGACCTATTCGGCGAGTCCGTGGCCCTTTAAGCGTTCGCCGCTTTTGCCGCGCGTTTGCGCTCGTGCGGGTCCAGGTGGACTTTGCGCAGGCGAATGCTGTCAGGTGTGACTTCGACCAGCTCATCATCAGAGATATAAGCCAGCGAGCGTTCGAGCGTCATTTGCAAGGGCGGCGTCAGGCGCACCGCTTCGTCAGTGCCGCTGGCGCGAACATTGGTGAGTTTTTTGCCTTTCAGCACATTCACTTCAAGATCATTGTCGCGCGTATGCTCGCCCACAATCATGCCTTGATAGACTTTGGCGCCGGGGTGAATCATCATCGGGCCGCGATCTTCTAGGTTCCAGAGAGCGAACGCGACAGCTTCCCCTTTGTCCATCGCGATCAGCGTGCCCGTGCGACGGCCTTGGATTTTGCCCTTATGGGGCGCGTATTCGAGGAAGACGCGGTTCATGATCGCGGTCCCGCGCGTATCGGTCATCAGCTCGCCCTGATAGCCGATCAGGCCGCGCGTTGGGGCATGAAAGACCATGCGCGAGCGCCCGGCGCCGGATTGTTTCATCTCCACCATCTCGGCTTTGCGCTCAGATAGCTTTTGCACGACAGCGCCAGAAAACTCGTCATCGACATCGATCACAACTTCTTCGATCGGCTCCAAGCGCGCGCCGCCATCGCCTTCTTTGTAAACGACTTGCGGGCGCGACACGCCAAGCTCGAAGCCTTCACGGCGCATGGTTTCGATCAACACAGAGAGTTGTAATTCGCCGCGGCCAGAAACGACAAAGGACTCCGCCTCGGTCGAGCGCTCGACTTTTAGGGCGACATTGCCTTCGGCTTCTTTTTGCAGACGGTCCCAGATCACGCGGCTGGTGACTTTATCGCCTTCGGTTCCGGCCAGCGGACTGTCATTGACGCGGAAGGTCATAGACAGGGTGGGCGGATCAATCGGCTGGGCCTCGATCGGCTCAGACACGCTTGGATCGACAAATGTGTCGGCCACGTTGGCTTTTTGCAGGCCAGAAATCGAGACAATATCGCCCGCTTCGCCCATATCGATCGGTTCGCGCTGCAGACCGCGAAAAGCCAGCACTTTAGAGACGCGGCCGCTCTCCACCAGCGACCCATCGCGGGCCAGCACTTTGACTGTTTGATTGGGTTTGACGGTGCCAGAACTGACCCGTCCGGTGAGAATACGACCCAGGAAATTGTCCGCCCCAATCGTCGTGGCCAGCATTCGGAACGCGCCCTCTTCGACGGCGGGTTCTGGGACGTGGTTCACAACCAGGTCGAACAGCTCGTCCATGTCTGTGCGTTCTTCTTCATATTGCGTCGACATCCAGCCATTCTTGGCCGAGCCATAAAGGATCGGAAAATCAAGCTGATCATCATCCGCGCCGAGCGCATCGAACAGGTCAAACACCTCGTCAATCACTTCATCCGGGCGGCGTTCCGGCTTGTCGATCTTATTCACCGCCACGATCGGGCGCAGGCCAATTTTCAAGGCTTTCGAGACCACAAACTTGGTCTGCGGCATCGGACCTTCAGCCGCATCGACGAGCACAATCGCGCCGTCCACCATAGACAAGATCCGCTCCACCTCGCCGCCGAAATCCGCGTGTCCGGGCGTGTCGACAATGTTGATCCGCGTATCGCCCCAGACAACGCTCGTCGTCTTGGCGAGAATGGTGATCCCGCGCTCTTTTTCGAGATCATTGGAATCCATCATCCGCTCAGACGTGGCTTCATTCTCGCGGAACGTGCCAGACTGTTTCAACAAGCAATCGACCAGGGTGGTCTTGCCATGATCGACATGGGCGATGATCGCAATATTGCGAAGGGAAGTTGGCTCAGTCATGGGAGGGGCTTTCGGGCGATATGTCTGGTTGCGCGCGCCATACACGGGCCAAGCTGATTTGGCTATGGGGTGTGGACACTCTGCCGTGAAACGATAGACAGGAAACAGGCGATCCAAAGGTGTGCAGCGATGCCGATCTTCAGAATTTTGATGACGTTCGCCATCGCCGCCACCCTCATTGGCGCTGCCACGGCGCAGCGGCCAACGCTCAATGCAGACCGGATTGCCGCGATCGATGCGCTGATCGAAGCCCGCATGGCGGCGTTTAAGATTCCCGGCGCCGCTCTGGCTTTGATCGAAAACGGCGAAGTGGTTCATGCCCGCGGCTTTGGCACAATCGGCGATGGCACCACGCGGCTCAGTGCGGACACTAAGTTTCAAATCGGATCGATTAGTAAACCTTTTACCGCCCTCGCCATCTTACACTTGGTTGAGACGGGCGAGCTCAGTCTGGATGACACGCTGGTCTCTCATGTGCCAACGTTTCGAACCCGCATCGCGGCGCAATCTGATAAGATCACCGTGCGCCATCTCTTGTCTCATCGCAGCGGGTTCTCGACGGTGTTCGGCAATCGCAATCAAGGGCCTGGCGCGGTCCCAGATACAAGCGTCAAAGACTTGCTGTCTGTGACCCGGCGCGCGGCTTTGCAGTCTGAACCGGGCGCCGCCTATGCCTATTCTAATGCCAATTACCAATGGCTCGGCTATCTCGCTGAGCGCGTGACGGAGCGGCCTTTCTCGGAGATTTTTGCCGACAGCGTTGCGGCGCGCTACGGGTTGGAACAGACGCGGCTTGGCCCCTCAGAATCGTCAGCGGGTCAGACACCGGGCCATCGCTATTGGTTCGGCGCACCGCGTCCTTACACTTGGCGCCCGGAACGTGTGACTTGGCCGCAAGGTGGGGTTGAGACGACCGCTTCCGATCTCGCTAAATTGCTGACCGGTCTGATCGATGCGTTTGATCGCGCCGAGCTTGATCCGCTTTTACAAGCCATGGTCGCGCCGGTGCCAGCGGAGGCCGAGGCGGAGACCTATTATGGCCTGGGCTGGGTCATCAGACAGTCGCCATCGCCGCGCATTGTCTACCATCATGGGCTCAATCCGGGGTTCGAAGCGATGGCCGGCTTCTCGCCAGATGAGCGGTTTGGGTTTGTCGTCTTGGCCAATGCGAGCACCAGTTTCGGCGCCGCGAATGTGTCCGCGCTTGGCAGCGGCGTGGTCGACCTCATTCTAGACCGAGAGCTGCGCCCCAGCACGCCGCGCCTGGCCGAGCGGATTGCACGTATGGTGGTTTTCGCACTCCCGGTGCTGCTTCTCTTGAACATTACCTTATTTGTCTGGAAGTGGCGGCGAGCGGCGTTTGAGCCCATCACGCTGCGTGCCGCGCGGATTCTTCTGCGTCTGGTCTTGCCGAGCGTCGTCCTAATCGGCCTCGCTTACGCCCTCTATGCGATTGTCCCGTCGCTGAATGGGGTCAATTTCCAAGCGCTCTATATGTTCAACCCAGATATTGGCTTGCTGCTTGGCTTTAGCAGCCTGTTGGCGCTTGCTTGGGGCCTGGTCCGTCCAATCCTCCGCCTGAAACTAGCGGCAGGCTAGACTGACAAAGCTGAGATCTATGGTGAATGGACGTCAACTGACGCTGTCTTTGCAGGGATGAGAGGCGCGTATTTTTGCTGGCATTAGGCTTGGTCATCGGCTTTGCACCGGCCGCCTTCGCTGAGAGACGCATCGCCCTAGTGATTGGCAATAGCGCCCCAGATACCGGCGTGAACTTAGCTTGACTCCTAATTATCAATTATGCTAATTAGCGTTTATGGCAAATGAAGTGTTCAAAGCCCTGGGACATCCATTGCGGCGTCAAGTCATGGCGCTGCTCCGGCAAGGTCCAAAAAGCTCTGGCGAGCTGGCCGAAGCGTTTGACGCGGCTTGGCCGACAGTCACGCGGCACCTCAATGTCCTGAAAGACGCCGATCTCATCACCGCCGAACGGCACGGCACATCGATCATTTATCGCACAAATACCAGCGTCGTTGAGGACGCTGTCAGCGCCCTGCTCGACATGATTGGCCGCGACAATGGCGATGACACATTAAAGGAGGCGGCAGAATGATC
>JBCBYJ010000050.1:0-9626 GCA_039815905.1 Pseudomonadota bacterium
ATTGGAATGCTGGCAAGTCCAGTCACGGGCGGCTTCGCAGATCGCAGTTTCTTTGGCGTCGCTCAGATCAAAGAAAGTGACGGTCACCGCATCCTGTATCACGGCATGACTGTGCACGGCACACAGGGGCTCGATCCCGAAACCGCTTTGCGCCCGACCACTTATTATGCGCCGGAAACCCCAATCGGCCAGGTGTTCCAAAGCTATGAGGCCTCAGGCCACGTCGCGGTGGTCGGCCTCGGCACTGGCTCTGTCGCCTGTTATGCGCAGCCCGGTCAGATCTATACCTATTATGAGATCGACCCATTGGTGGCGAAACTGGCCAGCGATCCGGAGCATTTCACCTATCTCTCAGAATGCACACCCGATGCCGAGATTATGATCGGCGATGGTCGTCTGAACCTGACGGCCCAGCCAGCTGGCAAATATGACCTGATGCTGATCGACGCGTTTAGTTCAAGCTCTGTCCCCACGCATCTGCTGACCCGCGAGGCGCTTGATTTATATCTGTCCCGCCTCAGCGAGGAGGGCGTCTTGGTGATGCATGTCTCCAACAAATTCATGCTGCTGCCGCGCATTGTGGCCCGCATCACCGATGACCTGGGAGTTCCTGCGCTCTACCAGTTTTACAGCCCGAGCAAAGCGCAGAAAGTCCATTTTGAGTCGCATGCCAGCCAAGTCGTGATCATCGCGCGCAATGAGGCCGCCTTGGCCGAATTTGCCGCCAGTGAAGACTGGGTGGTGCTAAAAGGCGATGGCAAACGCGCCTGGACCGATAGTTACACCAATGTGCTTGGCGCCATGCTGGAAAAACAATTCTAGCAGCTGGGTTTAGACGCACAGACTAAGCTTGGGCGGCTTTGGCAAGATCAATCCAGTGCTCGACTTCGGTTTGGTCGACATTGTTCTCGCCGCCCCAGAGCACGCGCGCGCCTTTTGGCGTATCGAGGAAACTGGTCGCGGCTTTCAGCACTGTGGTGGCAGAGGCTTCGGCTAAGTCATTCACGCTGCGAATACCTGCGCCGACAAGGATTTGACTGTCTAAGACGCGCAGGCCGGGCGCCTCGACCATAAGCCGGGTCTGGTCCTGCCAATCGCGCAGCGTCGCGGGTTTGATATAGCGCACATTCAGCGCGGTCGCGGTGGCTTCGGCGTCGGCCGCTAACAGCTCGCCAATCGTTTCGATCTGGACTTTGCCCAGGCGTGCGGCGGTCTTCGGGCCAATCGACGGCGCATCGACGACGGGTGAATCCAGCGTTAAAGCCTTGGCGCTTGGCGTCTCATCCTGGGCGGCGTCGGGTTCTGGCTCAGAGGCGTCGAAACGGCCCGGATCCTCAGACTCAGTCGTCGCCTCCGTCGCCTCTGTCTCTGTCTCTGTCTCGGTCTCTGTTGCCGCTTCGGCTTGCGCGGCATCCAGCTCCGCCAGCATGGCTTCCGCCGGGGTGGTGGTCTCGGTCCGGTCCGGCAAGGTCGCCATTTCAAGCGTTATGATCTTAGCGGTTTCCATCGGCGCCGCTTGTTCGGTGGACGCGGCCTGCGTCTCGGCCGCTTCAGACGTCGCATAGTCCTGGTCGGCGCGAACCTCTTCGTCAAACACTTCCGGATCTGCAGCAATGGTTGGCGTGCGCGGGAAAAACGCTTGCTGGGGGTCAACTTCAATCGGAACTGGGACCACTTTTAATTCATAGCGCACGGGCTGCGGTGTTTCCGCGAGTGGCACATGTTTGGTCCCAAGCGGCTTGATCGGCATGGCGTCCAGCCATTCAAGCGGCTTGCGCAGAATATGCTTACAATGCAGCGCGCGAATTTTCTTATCATCAGCCGGCAAGGTTTTGACGACTTTGCCCGTTTCGGTGAATTCTTTGTACATGGCCTCGACCGTTTTGCGGTCTTTGGCATCTGACATTCGCTTGGTGATGCGACGGATCGGGATGTCCAAGGCGGCGAAATAGCCCGGCAGGTCTAGATCCACTTTTTTCGGTTTGACGCCGGCTTCTGCAATCGCCCGCTCAAACAGCAAAGCCACACCCGCGGTGGCATACGCGATTAAGTCGGCGAGAATATCAAGCAGCGTCTGATCCAAGCCTTCGGTGGGATTGGCGACGCCCTTATGCAGGTCATAATGGTCAATAAATGTCTGATAATGCGGGTTAGAATATTTCGCGCCCGCCAGCACCATATCGGCAACAAAGCCGGTTTCCGAACTGGCCGACACTTGCGGATAGCCGCGCTGATCAATCAGCGCTTTAATCGTGTCCCGGGATTTGGCGATCGACCATTCCATGGCCCGATGAATGGCGCCTTCTTCCTCGGATTGCGCGGTATGGAAGGGCTGGATCGGATCAGCATAATAATGCGTCAGCACGCCCAAAGCATAAGCCGCTTTCGCCCATTTTTGCTCGCGCAGTGCCTCAACCGCTTTGCCATACCATGCCATGGCCGCGTCGCGGGCCCCGCCCCATTCGCCTTCTTCCACATGCAGGACATGGTTTTGAAAGTCTTTGAACGTGGTGTCCGGCGCTTTGGCGCCTTTTAGCAGGTCAGTATGGTGCTTGAGCAGCAGATTCTTCCAGTCCGCAGCATGCTTGCCCTTCAACAATTGAAGCGCATCAAATGCGATGAAATGGTGAGTCGAGCGGCACCGGTGTGCAAGAATGACAAGCTCGAGAAGATTCATAATCAGCCCCCTCAGGCCAGGTGTGAAGGACCCGCCCTAGGATGATTTGCGATTTACACAAATGCCACAAAACCTGTGACGGGCGACGTCGAATAGGTTAATCTTTTCCTGACAATGGCGTGGAAAGGGTTAATACCGGCTTAACCTATTTGAAGTTGCAACACCCGATCATTCTACGATCGCTTGAAATGAGATTGAGAAGCTCGGGTCTGAAACGCCGTCAATCCGCTGCCGCATCGCCCCTGTGAGGGCAAATCGGACATGTGTGATCGCCGCATCTGCGCCATCGGCGTCGGGGATTGGCACATAATCGAAGCTGCTGCCATCGGTGGAAAAGCTGACCCCATCGGAGAGGTTGGCCGCATCGACCCAGTTCAGCGCGAGGTCAGACGGGGTGGCGCCATCGATAAACTCAAACGCGTTTGCACCGACGACAATCAGCTTAACATTGATTGGCAAATCATCGGTCAGAACCACGGTGCCATCATCCAAACGTTGGCCCTCATTGGTTACGGCCAATTCATAGCTGACGATTGCGCCGGGCACAGCAAAGGGAGAGGCACTGCCAAACGGGTCAGATGCAATGGTCACTTGTTTGCTGGCGCGCGGCTCGGTCGAGCAGGATTGCGCCGCGCCGGTTGAGACCGTGACCGTGGTCACCACGCAGCGGGTCGCGCGCATTGAAAAATTTGCCGTTGAGAGATCCTGCCAAGGCCCGCCAGGGGCCCGCGCTTGCCAGCCAACGGGGCCATCACAACAGCCTTCAAAGCCGAGCGCTTCATAACGGTGCCAGCCCGGGACGAGCGAGATTGTACCTTCGAGGGTTTCGGCCGTATTGTTGAAATTGTTCGCCCACCAGAGATCATCATTCCACTGCGCTTCAAGTTCCGTCTCGCGCACATAGAGGTGTCCGCCATAGCCAAAGTCTGCGCCATATCGGAATCCCCAGACCCCGGCATTTGCGGCGGTCACCTCGACCATGGCGCTGATGCACCAGCCAAAATTTCCGTTGCTGCCGCCGAGCGCTTGATTGTTCAGTCCGGTCACCGAGGTGCGGACATCATCATAGACGTCCATCGTCGCAGCGGCGAAGGCGGTGCGGGCGCTTGCCGCATCCACGGGGTCAACACTGCTGACGCGCGAGCGCAAGCGTAAACCTGAAACCGGAAAGACCGCATCCACATCACTGAGCGAGCTCAGCGTCGAATCGCCATAATAAAGATACACCCCAGTGGAGCTCGACGGCGCCAGGGCGGGCAATTTGATGTAAACCGTCCCGGTGCGCGTGACTGCATCCCAGCCGGTGACAATGTGATCGACTGGGGTCGTGTCATCGCTGGCTAAGACGACGCGGACATCGGCGCCGTCTGCGGTGAACACATAGTCGGCCGGAAAGTCCGCCGCGCTGAGATCGATCCGAATCTCCTCGCTATGACCGGCAGCGCCAGCTGTCACGGTCACCAAATTGCGATGCGCGCTTAAGCAATCCCAAGCGAAGGCGGACAGCGCGGTGCTGATCGCGCCAGCGAACAGGAAAAACAGTCGAATCCGGATGAAGCGGGTCACGGCAGAGAAACTAGTCATGTGGACCTGATTCGCAATCAGCAACGTCCTGCGCTCATTTTCGCTTAATCGGACGCATCAAGCCTTCTTGCGCGACGCTGGCAACCAATTGGCCATCGCGTGTGAAGATCGAGCCGCGATTGAAGCTGCGCGCGCCGCCCGCATAGGGACTGTCCATTGTGTATAAATGCCAGTCGCTGAAATTGATCGGCGCGTGGAACCACATGGCATGGTCTAAGCTGGCCGCCATCAGCTCGCCGGTCATCCAAGAGACCCCGTGCGGCCGGTTGCCAGTGCCAAGCAGTGACATGTCTGACGCATAGGCCATCAAGCAGTGATGCAACCAGGGCTGTTCATCAATCTCCCGGCTGACGCGAAACCACAAATGCTGGCGGTCATCGACTTTTTCCGGCTTGAGCGGATCGAGCGGTTCAACCTCGCGAATATCAATGGGGCGCTCGCGCATGAAATGGCTGCGGGCGCTTTCCGGCAGGCGTTCGGCAAAAGCTTTTCGCCATTCGATCCGGTCATCCAAGTCCTCGGGGGGTGGCACGTCGGGCTTATTATGCTGGTGATGCCAACCGTCTTCCAGCTTGTGAAACGAGGCGGCCATGTTGAAAATCTGTTTGCCGTGCTGGATGGCAACCACGCGGCGGGTCGTAAAACTGCCGCCATCGCGGGAGCGATCGACTTCATAAATGATCGGAATAGACGGATCGCCGGGCCGCATAAAATAGGCATGCAGAGAATGACAGGTGCGGGTGTCAGTATCGACGGTGCGATACGCCGCCACCAAAGACTGCGAGATGACTTGGCCGCCAAACACACGCTGATTGGTTTCATTCTCTGGGCTTTGGCCGCGAAATAGGTCGATCTCCAACCGTTCCAGGTCCAAGAGATGTAGCAAATCGCCAACAGGGTCTGACATATGCAAGCGTCTTTCAGGTAAAGGATTGATGCTGAGTGTGTAGCAGTTATGCCAGATACTGGAAACGACGGCTCACGTAACCTAGGTGTGAGCATACAGGTATTGGGTAGGAACACTTAAAGGCGCTCGAAGATGGGTATATTTCAGACAATAAAACGCGAAGCGGGCACCATGCGTGTCTTGCTGGCGATGAAAAAATGGACCGGCGATATTTCACCAGAGTCCGAACAATTGGTCGCGGATGATTTTGAGACCGTGGTCGACAAATATCCCAACAATGTCGCTTGGCGCTATAATCACGAGATAACCACGTACGCAGAAATGGACGCGCAGGCGAATAAGTTCGCCAATTGGGCGCTGTCATTGGGCTTGCAGACCGGCGATGCGGTGGCTTTGTTCATGGAAAACCGTCCGGAATATGTTTCGGCGTGGTATGGCCTGGCAAAAATCGGCGTCGTGGTCGGTTTGATCAATCACAATCTGACCGACAAAGCGCTCGCCCATTGCGTCAATATTGCCGATGCTAAGCTGATCATTACAGGCGAAGACCAGGACGAAGCTATTCGCAGCGCAGCCGGCCTGTTCGAGGGCGACCCGAAAGTCTGGACCTATGGCGGGCGCGAAGGCGAAGACTTGATCACCGCCATGGCGGCAACGCCGGACACGCGCCCCAGCCGTGAGCATCGCGCCCATCTGCGCGGCGCCGATCTGTGTCTTTATGTTTACACCTCAGGCACGACCGGTCTGCCAAAAGCGGCGCGCCTGACCCAAGCCCGCACGCAAGGTATGCTGCGCTCTTTCATTGCGCCTTGTAAGATCACCGCGCGCGATCGGATCTATATCACCCTGCCGCTTTATCATGGCACAGGTGGCCTGTGCGGCGTCGGTCAAGCTCTGATGACCGGTGCGAGCATTGTCCTACGCAAGCGATTCTCAGCCCGGCAGTTCTGGGACGATGTCGCGGATCATGACGTCACCTCGATTGTCTATATTGGCGAGCTTTGCCGTTATCTGGTCAACACGCCGCCGCATCCAAAAGAGGCGAGCCACAAGATCCGGACCGGTTTCGGCAATGGTCTACGCCCAGACATTTGGGACGAGTTTCTAACTCGGTTCAAGATTCCTTATGTTTGCGAGTTTTACGGCTCGACCGAGGGCAATGTCAGCTTTATCGGCTTTGACGGCAAAGTTGGCGCCGTCGGGCGCATTCCGAGCTATCTCGAAAAAGGCACATTCGGACATGTCGCCTTTGTTAAATTTGATGTCGTTGAAGAAAAGCCGATACGCGGCAATGACGGATTTTGCATCAAGGCCATGCCGAATGAGCCCGGCGAAGCGATTGGCAAAGTCGGCGACGATGCCCGCACCCGGTTTGAAGGCTATAATGATGAAGCCGCGACCAAGCAGAAAATCCTCCGCGACGTGTTCGAAACCGGAGATATGTGGTTTCGCACCGGCGATCTGATGAAAAAAGATGAAGAAGGCTATGTCTACTTCATCGACCGGATCGGCGACACGTTCCGTTGGAAAGGCGAGAATGTGTCGACCAATGAAGTCGCTGAATTTGTCGCGCGCGCGCCGGGCATTGCCACGGCCAATGTCTATGGCGTCGGCGTTCCTGGCACAGATGGCCGCGCCGGCATGGCCGCGATCACCACCGATGGCGAGGTTGATTATGACGGGCTCTATGCTTGGCTGGCGGACCAATTGCCAAAATATGCCATCCCGCTTTTCATTCGCGTGCAAAAAGAGGCCGAAACCACCGGTACGTTCAAGTATCGCAAAGTGGAACTGGTCGAAGAAGGCTTTGATCCAAATGTGGTCAGCGAGCCGATTTGGTATTTTGAACCCGAGCACGGCAAATATGAGCCGCTGACCCCAGACGCTTATGAGACATTGCGGTCTGGCGCTGTGAAGTTTTAATGGCTGATACGCTGGCGCAGGGCCCGGGCCGGGTTCTGATCATTGCTGGCTCCGACAGTGGCGGCGGCGCTGGCATCCAAGCCGATATCAAGACCGTAACCGCGCTTGGCGGCTACGCGATGACCGCCATCACCGCGATCACGGCGCAGAACACAATCGGCGTTCACGGCGTTTGGCCGGTCGCGCCGGACGCGGTCAGCGCGCAAATCGTCGCCTGCTTGAGCGATATTGGCGCCGACGCGATCAAGACCGGAATGCTCGGCACCGCACCACTGGTCGAACAGGTGGCGGAAACATTGGACGCCTCAGCGCGCGAGACGCCGCGCCTGGTCGATCCCGTTATGGTGGCAAGTTCGGGCGACCGCCTGGTCGATGCGAAAGCCGTCTCGGCGATTGCGTCACTGCTGTTGCCGGGGGCGGCTTTAATCACGCCGAATGCCCCCGAAGCGGAAGTCTTAACCGGCAAAGCTGTGGACGGTATGAATGGCCAGCGCCGCGCTGCCGAAGCCCTGCTCGAACGCGGTGCTAAAGCGGCCTTGGTCAAAGGCGGCCATATTCCCGGCAAGCGTCTGGTCGACATATTGCAAACCGAAGCGGGCGAATGGATCTTCGAGAGCGATCGCATCGAGACCAGCTCAACCCATGGCACCGGCTGCACGCTGGCCAGCGCCGTCGCGGCTTTGGTGGCCAGCGGCCAAGACCTCCCAGATGCGGTTGAGGCGGCGCGGACTTATTTGTGGCACGCCATCAAACACGCGCCCGGTCTCGGCAAAGGCCACGGACCTGTGGCCCATAATTGGGCGCTCACCCAGCGTGACGACTGATCCATCGACAAGATGGCCCATCAGCAAGACTGATCAATCGCTTAGAAATCATGGTTTGTGCCCGACAAGCTTGTGTGCGACTGCCCCACCCAGCAAGAGGAGGCCAGTCATGCCCAAGTTTCCATTCGTTCAGATCGACGCATTTGCGAGCCAAGCGTTTGAAGGCAACCAGGCCTGTGTGATGCCGATGGATGCGTTCTTGGCCGATGACACGCTGCAAAAGATCGCGGCTGAGAACAATGTCGCGGAGACCGCTTTCATTGTACCGGCCGAAGACGGCGTCTGGCAGCTGCGCTGGTTCACGCCCGCTAAGGAAGTGCCGCTTTGCGGGCATGCGACTTTAGCGGCGGGTCATTATCTCTATCATCATGGCGGCTATTCCGGCGCTCAGATCACATTTCGGACGCGCCAGTCTGGCGAGCTTTTGGTCTCACGCGTCGGCGAAGACCTGTTGGAAATGGATTTCCCGGCGCTGACCTTCACGGAAACCGCACCGAGCGACGAGATTATCGCCGCGCTTGGCAAACCGCCCGTGCGCGCCTTTGACGGGCCGTTTTATGTCGCGTTGTTTGAACGTGCGGCCGACATCAAAGCGCTCGAGCCCGACCTCACGCGCCTGACCGAGCTTGGCGGCGGCCCTGACAGTTGGGGCGCGGGCAATTTTGGCTGTCTGGCGTTGGATGGCGATGGCGTTGATGTGACCAGCCGGTTTTTCGCGCCCGGAAGCGGTATTCCAGAAGACCCCGCGACGGGCAGTTGGCACTGTTTGGTCGCCCCTTTGGTGCATCAATTGACCGGAAAATCCAGCGCCAAGTGTTTCCAGGCCTATCCGGGGCGCGGCGCTTATATTGCCACCGAACTGTCCGGCGACAGGGTTAAGTTGCGCGGTCAAAGCGTCAGCGTGATTGAGGGGACGTTTTCGCTTTAACGTCCTCAAACAGGGCGGCGCGATCAGTGAATCGATGCCGATCCGTTGGTCACAAAAGTCAACGCTTGCGGGATCCATTTCTCCCGCGAGACACGGCCTTTAAAGGACAAATACTCTTCGACCCATTTGGCTTCGGCGTCGGACCAATCGGCAATCTGTTTGAAATGATAGATGCCAAGATCGTTGAGTTTAGAGGACAGTTTCGGGCCAATCCCTTTAATCCGGGTCAGGTCATCGGCGCTGCCTTCTGGCGCAGGGAGCGTTTTCGGAGGGATCAAACCATCCGTATCGGGCCGCGCAGCCGGGGCGGTCTGAGGCGGTTGCGTGAAGGTCTGGGAAAAGGCTTTGCGCTGGCGCTGCAGCGTATCGAACCAATCGACCAGTGCCGAGCCGGTCATATTGCTTGGCATTTGCGTCCAGGCTGGAAACCCTTCGAGCAGGCGCGCCGTGTTCTGCCAGTGCCGCAAATTGAAATCGGAGAGTGTGCGCAACAATTCCGCCGTGACCGGTTCGGCATCGGCGTCCATCTTGCCGCGACCCTGACCGGTCTGCGACATCAAAATCTTGCCACTTCGCTGTGAGAAGTCGGCCCAAGCGGCCAGGCTTTCTTGCCAATAGCCTAAGGGCGTCAGCGGGGATTCATCCTTCGGAAGGTCTTGTGATATCATCGTTTCGTCCACTGAATGTTGCAGTGCACAATATCAACTTCGAGGCGGCGGGGCAAGCATTGTTGATTCCCCTTCCCGACAAAGCGCGTTACCGGACAGATGATGACTTTTAAAC
>JBCBYJ010000051.1:0-9606 GCA_039815905.1 Pseudomonadota bacterium
CTGGCCGTGAACGTATGCGCTAAAGCACCGTCGCTTCCGGCCAGGGGCCGATAAGGAGGAGTAGGCTCTTAAGGGGCAAAATCTTGCACATAGCAGCTGCAATGCGATTAGACGGCGGCAGTGTCAACCGCCTAATCTGACCGTAACGCAATATTTTCGCCCTGGTTTCGGCGGTGCCGAACATAGAAGAACACGCTCAGAAACAGCACAATTGCGGCCAGCGCCGCGCCAATCGCCGCCCAGATATTCCCGGCTAAAGCGGCGCGAATGGCCTGATAGCCGAACGCCACCAAAGCGATTTTCGGGATAATCCCGAGCGCCATACCGCCCAGATAGTGCAGGAAGTTCGAGCGCACCGCGCCAAACACCATATTGACCACTAAGAATGGACCGGTCGGCACATTGCGGACCACGGCGCTGGCGGCAAAGGCATTGCGTGCCACGAAGTCGGCAAAGCGTTTGATCCGCCCCGCGCCCAGTCTTTGCAGAGTCGCGCCGCCAAAAAAGCGCCCGACCCAAAACGTGATTGTGCCCGAGCAGATCGTCGCCGCCCAGGAATAAACGGCGCCCCAGAGCGGCCCGAACGCATAGACCGCAATGCCAATCAGCAGAAATTGCGGCACGCCGATAAAGGCGCAGCCACAAAAGGCCAGGATGAGCGCCGGTACGCCCCACGGTCCCTCGGCGAATGTGGCAATGGCGTTTTGCAATGCGTCAATGTTCAGAAATTCTGTGTAGCGCCCAAAAAAGAACAGGCTCGCCAGCACCAATAAGGCGCCGACGCCGAGCCAAAGGCCGAGCTTTGATCCATGACGTTTGGGCAGAGGATGCGGATCAGCATTTTGCATGGGGCCTCCCTGCGCGTGTCCCGGTCTTAGGTCAAGCCAGGGCAGCAGGGCTTGGGCCGCCCCAGTTTGCCGCTCAATAGGTCGATGGGACGAGACATATGTGTGTGCCAGACCGCAGAGGCGCCGGATTTATAAACTTTTGTCATGACGGTCTCAGGGCGCAAATGCAGCGGAACTTTGCGGTTCGCCATCGGCTAGGCATTGGCCAAAAAGTCTTCGCTCATGCGCCACAGGCGGTCGGCTTTGTCTTCGTCGCAAATCCACGCGCGCGCATGTTGCCAGCGTTGACTATCTGGACCGGCCAATGGCGCAATATCGCAATCCTCACAATACTCGCCGCCGCGTCCGTCTAAAAGCGGCGAGGTCGCGGCCCAGGTGGCGGTTGAAGCGCCTTGTTCTGGCGTTTTGAACATGGCTTGGATCTCAGGCGGGATGGTGCCGTCCGGGTTCATCCAGCCCATGGCGGCCATTTCTTCGACGGTGAGATGGCGTTGCAAGGGTGTAAAGATGCCGCCGGGATGGACGCTAAAAGCGCTGATGCCAAACGTGTCCCAGCGCCGGTCTGCGCCAAGCGCAAATAAGGCATTCGCCGATTTGGCCTGCGCATAAGCATCCCATTTATTGTAGTCGCTGGTCTCATAATTCGGGTCGTCCCAATTCACATCTCCGCGAATGTGCGCCGTGGAGGACAAAGCCACGACCCGCGCCACATCTGCCTTTTGCAAGGCCGGTAAAAGACCAAGCGCCAAGGCCATATGACCGAGATGGTTGACGCCAAATTGGCTCTCCCAACCCGGTCCGACCCGCGCCAGAGGACACGCCATAATACCGGCATTATTGATCAGGACATCCAACCCGCGGCCTGTCGCGACATAATCGTCAGCAAAGCTTCGCACCGACGCAATATCGCCGAGATCGAGGCGGGCGATCTCGATCTGCCCGGGGACCTCTGCAAGCGCCTCTGTGGCAGCGTCAGGTCGTCGTGCCGGTACGGTGACATGGGCGCCTGCTCCGGCCAGCGCGCGGACCTCTTCGATGCCAATTCCGCTATAGCCGCCGGTGACGATGACCCTCTTGCCGCTTAAATCCATGCCTTGAACCACGTCCGCTGCTGGAGTTTTCGCGCCAAAGCCCGAGCCGATGGGGTTTTGATTTTCTTTTGTCATTGATACCTCCGTATCTATGACGGTGGCAGGCGCGCGCGTGTCTTGCAAGACGTGCGTGGCGAGAAGTGTCTGGCGAGACTCGACAGATTGCCGCCGCATTCCTAGCTACACTAGAGACAGAGCCTTCGCCCGGAGCCTTTCATGCTAATTCGTTCTCTCGCCCTATTTTGCCTCTTCGCCTTCAGCGCGGTCCCGGCCATGGCGCAATTTGGCAAAGCTGAGCCGACGCCGAAATCAGCCGACGAATATTTCGCAGAACGGGCATTGCGCGATGCGTCTCGCCTCACGGCGGGCGTGTCTGGACGCGACATTATCAAGCCCGAAGATGGCATGGATCTCGCCCGCGCCGAAGCCCGTATGGAAGAAGCGCTGCAGATCTATCAGCGCCTATGCGGCGATCGCAGCGCCCCGCAAGACCAATGGGCCCGCAACTGTTTCGCACTCGGCGATATGTATCGACGCGGCATGGGCACGGTGCAGGATTATGAGCGCGCGAAAATCCATTATAGCGCGGCCTGTTTAGACGGACGCCATAGCCGCGCCTGCCTGCAGCAAGCCTATATCGCGCAAAAAGGCAGCGCGGGTGCTGTCGACAATGATCAGGCCCGCATGCTGTACGAAGCGGCCTGTGCGCTGAATGAACCCGGCGGCTGCGCCGGGCTTGGCAATATGATGTATATGGGGCTCGGCGGGTCGCGAAACCGACCGCGCGCGACGACTTTGCTGCAAGATGCGTGCGTCGCTGACTTTGACTGGGCCTGCACGCGCCTGATCGAATATGGACTGCCGACACGGCTCGATCGCTTCTAAGCGAAGGCCTTCCCTCGCGCGATCTTGTTGCCCCTCTGGAATTGAGTCACTGGTCTTCAAAAGAGACTTGGGAGACTCACAATGCGCGATCGGATAAAGCGGCAATTAGGGATGGCTGGTCTTGTTTTGGCGCTGGCCGGTGCTTGCGCAGAGCAAGAGACAGTCGCACCGACCCCCGAACCGTCCGCCGCCGCGATTGAGGCTGGCTTGCCGAGCCCCGGCACCGCGACCTCAGCGACCCAGCAAAGCAATGCCGCGCTGGCGCAGCGCTTGGATCTCGCCCCCGGGAGCGATGGCGAAGATGCCAGGCGCGACCGGCTCGCTTATATCGAAGAGGACGCGATCCTGGCCGCAGACGGGTCGGTGGTCTGGGCCATTCCGCAATATGAGTTTCTCGAGGGGCAAGCGCCCGATACGGTCAATCCATCGCTCTGGCGGCAGTCTCAACTTTCCGCGCATCATGGCTTGTTCAAAGTCACGGACGGGGTCTATCAAGTGCGCGGCTATGACTTGTCGGTGATGAGTGTCATTGAAGGCGACACGGGCTGGATCATTGTCGATCCTCTGACGGCTAATGAAACCGCGGCGGCATCGCTGAAACTCGTCAATGACACTTTGGGCGAGCGTCCGGTCACCGGCGTGCTTTATACTCATTCGCATGCCGACCATTTTGGCGGCGCACGCGGGGTGATCAGTGATGAAGACGTTGCCGCTGGCGTGCCAATCCTCGCGCCGATTGGGTTTTCGGAGAATGCGGTGTCTGAGAACCTGATTGCGGGCAATCAGATGAGCCGCCGGGCGGCGCTTATGTTTGGCAATACTTTGCCGCGATCGGTGACCGCACATGTTGGCTCTGGCTTAGGCCCTGGCCTGCCAAATGGGACGATCAGTCTGATCTTGCCGACGGAAGAAATCGAAGGCCGCGGCACGATCCGTGTGATTGATGGCGTGACCTTTGAGTTTATCGATGCGGCGGGCACCGAAGCGCCGGCGGAGTTCATGTTCTATTTGCCTCAGAAGCGGGCGCTCTGCACCGCCGAAGTCGCCACCGCCACGTTCCACAATGTGTTGACCCCGCGCGGTGCAAAGGTCCGCGATGCGCTGAAATGGAGCCGCGCGATTGATTATGTCTTGGCCGAATATGGCGACCGCAGCGATGTCGTTTTCGCGTCGCATCATTGGCCAACTTGGGGCGGCGACAATGTCACGCAATTTCTGCGCAGCCAGCGCGATATTTATCGCTATGTGCATGACCAGACGCTGCGCAACGCGAATGCTGGAGCGACCATGGTCGAAGCGGCCGAAGCAGTGGAAGAGCCCGCCTTTCAAGCCGGAGATTTCGCCACACGCGGCTATTACGGCACGCTCAATCACAATGCCAAAGCCGTCTATCAACACTATTTCGGTTGGTGGGGCGGTGTCCCGGCGGACTATTTCCGCTTGCCGCATGAGGTCACAGCCAGCCGCTATGTCGAGGCAATGGGCGGGGCGGCTTCGGTCATAGAAGTCGGTCAGTCGGCCTTCTCAAAAGGCGATTATCGCTGGGCGGCTGAAGTCTTCAATCACGTGGTCTTTGCAGACCCGGACAATCAAGACGCGCGTGATTGGCTCGCCGCGACTTATGAGCAGCTTGGCTTTCAAGCCGAAAGCGGGGCGTGGCGCAGTTACTATCTGACGGGCGCAGCAGAGCTCCGGCGCGGCGTGCCAAATGCTGGCAATCCCAATCTCGGCAATCCGGATTTTCTCAAAGCGGTCCCCTCATTGGATTTGTTTGACGCGCTCGCCGTGCGCTACAATCCAGACAAGATGGACCGCGATCCCTTTGTGATTGTTTTCAAATTTCCAGACCGAGACGAGACGATTAGCGTGCTGGTCGAGCCATCCGTCCTGGTGCCGCGCGAAGGTGACACAGACGACCCGGCGGCGACCGTCACGATCGATCGCCACGATTTGGACCGCTTAATCCTCGGCGAGGCCGCGCCGCTGGGCCTGATCACCAGTGGAAAGATGAAACTGAACGGCAATCGCGGGGCGGTGTCGGCCATGTTCGACGCCTTGGATCAGCCTGACTTTTGGTTCAACACCGTTGTGCCTTAAACGCGCGCTGTAAAGCTCGCGCCGCGTTGTTCAGGGGCGCGACCAGAATTGAGGCGCGGGTCTTTTGATCGCCCTGAACGATCCGATTTGGCTTTTCGTTTTCGATTTTCCCCATAAGAAGAATACTGAAAAGCCCTTGATCCGGCGCGGGTCGAAGACGATGCCTCAGCCGCGCGGTCAATACTGTTTGGAGTGTTTGATGCCCGTTTTGAAGTTTATTGTCGGCCTTGTCATTGCGGCAGGCCTATCCCTCTGCGCCCACGGGCAAGCCTATCCGGCGGCAGACTATAGCGATGAAATTCCGACCTTGAGCGATACGATCGGCCATGATCATGGTGACGCGCTGACCTCGTCCGAGGATATTCGCGAATATCTAGACGCGCTCGTCGCGGCTGACCCGGCGCGGATTCAAGTCCGGTCCTATGGCACGACCTGGCAAGGCCAAGAGCTGGTCTATGCGATCATCTCATCGGCTGAAAACATGGCCAATCTCGATGCGTACCAAGCGCGCCTTGCGACCCTGGGCGCGGGTCAAGGCCTGTCACAGGCGGACCTGGCGGACACACCAGCTGTGGTCTGGTTGGCCTATGGCGTGCATGGCGATGAAGTGACGCCGTCTGACAGTGCAATCTTCATGGCCTATCACTTGCTGGCGGCTGAGAATAATGAGCTGGTCGACACCATTCTCGACAATACGCTGGTCATTATTGATCCCAATCAGAACCCAGATGGCCGCGAGCGGTTCATTCATGGCTTTGTCTCAGGGCTCGGCTTGGAACCGCAAGGGGACCGCTATGCGGTGGAGCATGATCAGCCCTGGCCGCGCGGACGTTTCAATCACTATGTGTTCGATCTCAACCGCGACTGGTTTGCGCTGACGCAGCCGGAAACCCAGGGCAAAGTGCAAGCCCTGCTCGACTGGCATCCCGTCGTGTTTGTCGACAGTCATGAAATGGGCGGCGATCAGACCTATTTCTTCCCGCCCTCCGCCGATCCGTTCAATCCGAACATCACCGCCGCGCAGCGCGCCAAACAAGGCCAGCTCGGCCAGAACATGGCGCGCTATTTTGACCGCTTTGGCGCCGCCTATTTCACGCGCGAAATCTTTGACGCGTTTTATCCCGGCTATGGCGATATGTGGCCGACTTTAAACGGCGCGGTGGCGATGACGTTTGAACAAGGCTCACCGCGCGGCCTGATCTTTGATCGCCGCAATGGCACGCAGCTGACCTATGATGAAGGCGTGCGCAATAATGTTTTGTCCTCGCTGGCCACCCTGGAAATCGTCGCGCGCAATAAGGCGACTTATCTGGGCGACTATGGCCGCTATCGCGCCTCGGCGATCAGCGCAGCGGAACGCAGCAGCGACCGCTATGTCGTCTTAGACCTGGCCCGCGCGCGCTATGAAGCCGAAGCCCTCGGCCGGCGCTTATCGGCGCAAGGGATCGCGGTGCAGCGCGTCCCGGCCAATCGCCGTCTTTGCGGTGAGCCCTATGAAGCAGGCGCTTTGGTGATCGATCTCGCGCAGCCGCAAGGCCGTCTCATCCGCACGCTTTTAGAGCCGTCAACAGAGCTGCCTGAAGACTATGTCGAAGCGCAAGAGTCGCGGCGAGATCGCGGGCTGAATCATGAGCTATATGATGTCACCGCTTGGTCCATGCCGCTAATGGATGGCGTTTCAGCGCAGCAATGCAACCGGGTCGATCTGAGCGGTGCGGCCGCGCTCAGCGCCGATGATCCGATCCCATCCGTTACCGCGAGCGGCGGCGCGTTTGGACAGATCGTCCCGTGGCACGATGGCGGCCAAGCGCAATTGGTCATTGCCGCCCTGCGCGCCGGATTTCGCGGCAAAACCACAGATCAAGCGTTTACCCATGCCGGACGCGAATATCCGGCGGGCAGCGTCATCTTCGCTGCGGCTGACAATCCGGATGATTTAGGCGCCCGTCTGCGCGCCGTCGCCATAGAGATTGGGGCGGAACTGGTGCCAATGGAAAACAGCTGGGTCACAGACGGGCCGAACTTTGGCAGCGCCTCATTTGCCTCGCTCAAAGCGCCGCGCGTGGCGCTGGCATGGGGCGACGGCACGATTGCGACATCGGCTGGCAACACACGCTTTGTCATCGAACGCGCGCTTGGTCTGCCCGTCACGCCGATCCGGGCTTCGACCCTGAGCCGGGCCGACCTGTCGCGCTATGACGTGCTCATCCTGCCCGACACATATGGCAATCTGGCCGGCGAGATTGGCGCGGCCGCGCCGATCCAAGACTTTGTCAAAGATGGCGGCGTGCTGATCGCGTTTTCGGGCAGCGTGAACATGCTGGCGGATGAATCATTTGGGCTTTTGTCGACCCAGCGCGAACTTGCCGCTGCAGATGACAGCGCTTCGGGCGCCGCGCCAGAAGGCGACGACAGCGACGCCCGTGCGCCTGGCACAATCGTACAATCGGAAGCCGAATATGAGGCGCAAATCGCCGATCCAACCGCCGCGCCAGAAGACGTCCCCGGGGTCTTGGTCCGTGCCATCGCCAATAGCGATCATTGGCTTGCCTCTGGCTATGACGCGGCAAATGTGCTGGTCACCGGCGCCGACATTTATCGGCCGTTGAAGGCCAGTGAAGGGATGAACGTGTTCCGCTTTGCCAGCGCGGAAGATCTGCTGGTCAGCGGCTATCTCTGGCAAGAGAATGAGGCGCAATTGGCGTTCAAGCCCTTTGTTATGGCCGAGCCGCAAGGCAAAGGCTTGGTGATCGGCTTTACCCAAAGCCCAACCACGCGCGCCTATTTGAACGGGCTCAATCTCTTAGTGGCAAATGCGGTGGTCTTAGCCCCGGCGCGGGTGGCGCAATAATCCAGCCTTAAGGGGGCGTTTTGGCTTCCAGGCTGCGACCAGAAAGACACAGTTCATTACAGAAGCGTAACAAGGCACTTCCCCTGTGGCGCGAGTTTTGCTTGTCTATGCGGGGGAAATAAGGTGGGACTGCAAAATGAAACGCATCAAAGCGACTCTGTGGCGTCAACGGGCGGAACCGAGAGACCAAAAAGAGCCAACCATATTGGATCATGGCGATCCGATCACGGTGAAACTCACGCGCGAGCTAGAAGAGCGCAAGCGCCGTCTCAGCTTGGGTCCATCGCATCCTGCAGGGCTTTAGGGGCGGCTTTAATCGCCCTCCCAGCCGAACACATCTTCAAGGCCGACGCCGAACACACGGGCGATCCGGAAGGCGCTTTCTAGGCTAGGCGAATATTTGCCTTGCTCGATGGCGATAATGGTTTGCCGGGTCACACCAATTTCTTTGGCCAGCGCAGATTGGCTCATATGCCCCTTGGCTTCGCGCAAGTCGCGCACGCGATTGGTGATCGGAGGGCGCTTGGCCATCGCTCACACCCCGCGCCGGTAATACCAGATGGTCAGGACATATTCGGCCAATTGGCTGAGGGTCAGCGCGGCGATCAGACTGTGGAACAGCAAATTGCCATTCCCCAAAAAGGCGAAATGGAACAGGCCGCTCATGGACAAAGCGCCGAGCACCAGTCCACCGAGATTTCCGGCCCGCCAGACCACCAATCGATCGCGCTCATCCTCTGGCGCATCGGCATCCATCGGATTGCCAAGCGCCGCTACGGCATGTCCGAAAATCGCAAAGGCGATGATGATGATGACCGCGATCGCAAGGCCGAGCACATTTGGCGGCGGCACCACACCGGCGACCTGCCACAGGACGACCACGGACCAAGCATAAAAGCCCCCCGCCAAAACCAACGCGACGCTCATGATCCAGGCTGATTTTTCTTTGAACGTCATAGACACAGTCTCCATGTCAAAAATCTTGTACATGAGCTATGTAGTTAAAGATCTTTGACATGTCAAATATTTTTAACGCACCCAAGCCAAAAACCTTGAATCCGCTTTGACAGAAGCGCTCGGAGTGATACCTCCCGGCGCTCAACGAAGGAGCCTGAAACCATGAGTGATCTCCAACCGCTCGCAGAAACCGCAAAAGCCTGGCCGTTTGAACAAGCGCGCGCCTTGCTGAAACGCCTGCGCAATATGGAGAAACAGGGTAAACCAAAACAAGGTCCGGTGGTGTTTGAGACCGGCTATGGACCATCAGGCTTGCCGCATATTGGCACGTTTGGCGAAGTTGTGCGCACGACCATGGTCAAGACCGCCTTCGAGGCGCTCACTGGCGGCGATTACGAGACGCGGCTGATCTGCATTTCCGATGATATGGACGGGATGCGCAAAGTGCCGCCGACTGTGCCCAATCCGGCGGCGCTCGAAGCCTATCTGCAAAGGCCGCTCACCGCTGTGCCAGATCCGTTTGGAACGCATGAGAGTTATGGCGCGCATATGGGCGCGCGGCTGTGCGCCTTCTTGGACAGTTTCGGGTTTGAGTATGACTTCTTGTCTGCCACAGACTGCTATAAAGACGGCACGTTTGATCCGATGCTGCTGCGCGCATTGGAAAAGTTTGAGGAGATTATGGCGGTCATGCTGCCAACCCTCGGGGCGGAGCGGCAGGCAACTTATTCGCCCTTCTTGCCGATCTCGCCGAGCACAGGCCGGGTGCTCTATGTGCCGATGAAAGCCACCGACCCAAAGGCCGGCACGATTACATTCGATGATGAAGACGGAACCGAGGTCACGCTGCCGGTCACCGGCGGCCATGCAAAACTGC
>JBCBYJ010000052.1:0-9536 GCA_039815905.1 Pseudomonadota bacterium
TGCCTTGCGCGGCCGGATCAATCCGCCCCGCGCCGCCAAACACATAGATCAAGCCGACCAAGACCCCGAGCGCTGCATAGAGCCCGAGCGCTAGGACCAGCATTCCAGCCGCCGCCTCACTCATCGCCCAACCCCGGCATAGGCGACCCCGGACAGGTCTGACATTTCGCGGCTACATGTGACCAGATCGTCTTTCTCGAAGTCTGACAGGTGCGCGTGCCCACACGCGCGGGCCATGACTTTCATCAAATCGGTCGAGGCGTCGAAGAAATTCTTCAACCGTTGCGCAGATTGCTCAATCACCAAGCGAGAGACCAGGTGCGGTTTCTGCGTGGCGATGCCAACTGGGCAATTATTGGTATGACAGGCGCGCATGGCGATGCAGCCAATCGCTTGCATGGCGGCGTTCGAGACGGCAATCGCGTCCGCGCCTAAGGCCAGCGCTTTGACGAAATCAGCCGGCTTGCGCAGCCCCCCTGTGATCACCAAAGAGACATCGCTGCGGCCAGCCTCATCAAGGAATTTGCGAGCCCGGGCGAGCGCCGGAATGGTCGGCACTGAGATATTGTCCCGGAAAATGATTGGCGCCGCCCCAGTGCCGCCGCCGCGGCCGTCCAGGATGATATAGTCGACCCCGACCAGCAGTGCCGCTTCCAGATCTTTCTCAATATGTTGGGCCGAGAGCTTGTAGCCAATCGGGATCCCGCCCGTGCGGTCCCGGACTTCATCGGCGAAGTCTTTGACTTGCAGGCAATCGGTCCAATCCGGAAAGCGGGGTGGGGAGATCGCCGCTTCGCCTTCTTCAAGACCACGCACCTCTGCGATTTTGCCTTTCACCTTGTCGCCTGGCAAATGCCCGCCTGTGCCGGTCTTCGCGCCTTGGCCGCCCTTAAAGTGAAAAGCCTGAACCTTGTCGAGCTTGTCCCAAGAAAAGCCAAATCGTCCCGAAGCCAATTCATAGAAATAGCGCGAGCAAGCGGCTTGCTCTTCTGGCAGCATGCCGCCTTCGCCAGAACAAATGCCGGTGCCCGCGAGCTCCGCGCCGCGCGCCAAAGCGACTTTTGCCGGCTCGGACAGCGCGCCAAAACTCATATCCGAGACAAAAAGCGGGATGTCTAAATGCAGCGGCTTTTGCGCATTCGGGCCGATCGTCACTTTGGTACCGATCTCAGCCTCATCGAGCATCGGCATCTTATGCAGCTGCGCGGTGATCATCTGAATATCGTCCCATTTGGGCAGCTCTTGAGCGGGCACGCCCATCGCATCGACAATGCCATGATGACCGGTTTTGCTGAGCCCATCTCGGGCATATTGTTGGATCAAGCCATTATGAGGCTCGGCTGTGTCGCCATGGCTCGGGTCTTGATACAGTCCCAAGTAAGCCTCGCGCTGATAGGGCTGCGGATTGGCATGGCCCCAGGCTTTGATCGTGTCTGCATCGACCAGGACATCGCCATTTTCGATCCAAGCGTCGAATTTTGGTAGGGCTTCTGAATTTTCATACTCAGACACGCCGCTATCCAGCCGATAATCCCAATTGTGGACCCCGCAAATCAGATTGTCATTGGCATCAACATGCCCATCCGACATCAGCGCCCCGCGGTGAAGGCAGCGCCCATAAAACACTGAAACCTCCTCGTCGAAGCGCACAACGACCAGATCGACCTCGCCGACAATTGCATATTCTGGCTGGCGATCCGCCAGTGCATCCCATTTGGCGATGGCGATTTTATTCATTTGGGCGACCCCTCAAGCTGCTCTCCCGGCTTTAGTGAATGCCGTCCCGACGCACCAATCACAAGCCCCGCAAAAAAATGTGATCGTAATTTTATATGCCTGGCATAGACTTATCCGATAGGGCAGCGACACACATGCGAGGGGTTATCATCATGTCTGAGACCAAAACCACATTAATCTGGCACAAAGTCGCTGAGACCGACGAAGTCGCGGACGGGCGCGTCAAGTCTGCCACAGCCGGTAGCCAATCGGTCGCTCTGGTACATTTCAAAGGGCAATATGCGGCCATGGACAATAAATGTCCGCACCAAGGCGGCCCGCTCGGAGAAGGCTCTATCGAGCACGGGATCAATGATGAGTGTTGGCTACGCTGCCCCTGGCATGGCTGGGACTTTGATCCGCTGACCGGCAAGCCGCCAGGGGGGCATGAAGACTCAGGCCAAGAGATGTTCGACGTCGATCTCCGTGAGGATGGTGTCTATGTTGGCGTGCCAGGCGTGCCGCCGCGCGCCCGCACGGTTGCCGATGTCATGGCTGAGACGATGACCAATTGGGGCGTGACCAGCGTGTTTGGCATGGTCGGGCACTCTAATCTTGGGCTCGCCGATGCGCTACGTGTGCAGGAAGCCGATGGAAAATTGCGCTATTATGGCATCCGTCATGAAGGGGCCGCTGCGTTTGCGATTTCGGGCTATGGCAAACTGACCGGACACCCCGCTGCCGCGCTGACCATTGCTGGGCCTGGCGCGACCAATCTGCTGACCGGGCTCTGGGACGCGAAAGTCGATGGCGCGCCCGCTTTGGCGCTGACCGGACAAGTACAAGACCAAGTCGTTGGCGTACACGCCTTTCAAGATATCGATCTGGAAGCGGCGTTTGAGGCCGTCGCAGAATTCTCAGAAACGGTGCATCTGACCTCAGATCATGCGCTGCTTATGACGCAAGCGATCAAGACCTCGATCCTAAAGCGCGGCGTCGGACATCTGGTGTTCCCGGACAATGTCCAGCCGCGCCCAGCCGCAGACGGAGCGAAAGCGTATGGACCGGCCGGACGGATGGCGGACCTTGCCGTCGGCCCGCCGCCCGCCGCGATGAGCGAAGCCTCGACATTGTTGAAAGGCGCAAAACGGCCAATGATTATCGTTGGCTATGGCGCATTGGCGGGTATGGCGGACGTCATAGCGCTGGCCGAAACACTCGGCGCGCCGATCGCCACGACCTTCAAAGCCAAAGGCCAGATTGGGGATGATCACCCGCTCGCCGCTGGCGTCATGGGCCGCTCAGGCACTCCGATTGCCAGCTGGTTCATGAATGAAGCCGATTTGCTTTTGGTCTTCGGCGCAAGCTTTTCAGACCATACTGGCATTTATGAAGGTGCGCCGACCATTCAGGTCGATACCGATCCAATGCGTCTGGCCAAGCGCCATCCGGTCACTGTACCGGTCATGGGCGATGTCGCCGTGACGGCAGGCTTGATGAAAGCCGAAATTGAGCGCGGCGGCGCGGCGGCCAAGGACTTACGCAGCGAAGTGGCCGACCGCTGGGCGCTGTGGCGCACCGAAAAAACCCGCCGTGTCGGGGAAGACCGGGGCAAAGGCGTGTCCGCCGCAGCTTTGTTCGAGGCGCTCACGAAAGCGGCCCCAGAAGATGCGATCCTGCCAGTTGATGTTGGCAACAATACCTACTCCTTCGGGCGCTATTTTGAACCGACCGGACAGCAGCGCGTGCTCATGTCTGGCTATCTCGGCTCGATCGGGTTTTCTTTTCCAGCGGCAATGGGCGCCTGGGCAGCGACCCAAGAAGCGGGCGCTTATAAAGGTCGCAAAGTCATTTCTGTTTCTGGCGATGGCGGCTTTGGTCAATATGCCATGGAGTTCACCACCGCGGTCAAATATGGGATGAACATCACGCATGTGCTGATGAACAATTCCGAGCTGGGTAAGATCAGCAAAGAGCAAAAAGCGGCTGAGTTTGAAGTCTGGCAAACCAGCCTGATCAATCCGAGCTTTGCCGGTTTCGCGCGTTCGTGCGGCGGCATGGGGGAGCTGGTCAAAACCCGCGAAGAGTTGGACGCGGCGCTCGCCAAAGCCATCGCACATGACGGACCGTCTTTGGTCGAGATAATCACTGATGCAGAGCTGATGTGATGCGCGCCTCAGAGAGTGGTCATATGATGGACGGTATGACGGGAGGGACCTCGTTAGAGCATTTGCCGTTCGGGCTCGATGTGCCAGTAATGCATGCGCTGGAAGGGCTGGCCATTTGCATCGATTTGATTGGCGTCAGCCTGATCCTGTTCGGGTTTTTCGTCTCTTTGGTGCGCCTCTTGGCGGGCTTGCGACACGGGATTGGCTTGACCCGCAATCTGAGCAACCTCAGCGCAGCGCGGACGATTTTGGGGACTTACATTTTGACCGGTCTCGAATTTATGATCGCGTCAGATATCATCCATACGGTGATTACGCGCGAGCTGACAGATTTGATTTTTGTCGGATTGCTGGTGCTGATCCGGACGGCCATTTCCTTCTTTCTCGGGCGAGAGATCCACGAGATTGAAGTGGACCATCCGCCGGCCGGGCCTAAGACCGGTCCGAAAACGAAGGCTGCTTAGCGCGATGCATCTTTAAAGAAGCCCGGATCGAGAAGCACCATCCTGGTCTTCTCTTTACGCAAGACCTTGCGTTTGGTCAGCGCCGAGACTTCGCGCGATACGATTTCGCGATCTGTGTTAAGGCGCTTGGCCAGCGCCGTCAGATTCGGGACGGGTTCGATGATCATTTCCCCGCCCTCGCTCGGCGTGTTTTGCGCTTTGGCCAGACGGTAAATCTCGCGGCGAATGCGATGCGGAAGGCTTTGCGAGAGCAATTCTTGCACGGTTTCCGTCGACTGGGTCAGCCGCGAGGCAATGTCCTCAAGCAGCCAGATCGCGATCTCGGCGTCCTCGCGCATCAAAGAGTAGAGCTCATTGCGCGTGACAACGGCGAGCCGCGTGCGCTCCAGCGCGACGATGGAGGCGCTTCGGGCCTGTCCGGTCATCGCCGCAAGCTCCCCAAAGGTCCGTCCAGAGTCCAGCGTGCCGTGCCAGATCTCTTTGCCCTTGAGGGAGAAATTGGTGATCTTCACCGACCCGGACAGGATGAAATAGACTTTATCATCCAGATCATCGACGCTGATAATGGTCTCCCCGTCCTCAAAGCTGAGAAAGCGTGAAAACTGCGCCAGCTCACCACTGGCGGAGAGCACATGGCTAAAGACTTTGAATGGGTTCTGTTTGGCGGGCAAATGCAGTGGTCCTGAGCGGGTGGTCTTTCTATGATACAACCAATTCGCTCAAGAAACGCAATGCCGAACGGCTCGGCATGAAGAAGTAGCCGCCGCCTTTGACGGTCACAAACGATTGCAGATCGTTGATCTCAATCGGGCCAGACGGGGTCGGGATGGTGAACTTATTCGGCTGCTGCGCGGCCTCGCCCGCAATTGAGTCATATTCCGCATTCAGGCCATGAAACCGCGTCGCGTTCAGCCAGGTCTGTTGCACGAACTCAAACTGGCGTTCGAGATTGGCGTTCAAACACATGAAAAGCAGTCCGGTCGTGCCCGCGGTCTCATCCTTATAGACCCGCCCGCGGCGCAATAGGCGGTGCCGATTGGAGAGCTCAATCTGGCTGTCTTGGCCGGGATTCTGACTGTCGCGCGGATTGGCCCGCCGGATATGCGCACCATAAGGACATTGGTGACCTTGCGGGTCCTCGCTGCCAAGGCGGAAGGCATTATCGTCTTTGGTTGGGTTGAAGCCCGCCGCGCTATTTTCTTTTTCCGGATTGGCGACCAAGGAGGAGCCGTTTCGCCAACGCCCCATCAGCTTCGCGCCGAGCCAGTCAGATGTGATATAGCTCAACCCATAATCGCGTCTGGCATCGGCCGCTTTTTGCTCGAGATGCGTGTCGAAGCCGTCTGTGTCCTGCTCCAATTGCCGGATGACCAGGAAAGACCCGTTCTTGCCAAGGTCGCGCGGCGCGTGGCCCGGGACGGTGCCAAAAGCCGGGAACGCGTCTAATTCGTGCTCCGGTAGAGACGGCAAGTGGCGGGCTCCGGGGGCGAGCGCATTGACCATAGGCGAGCTCGGAAAATACTCCGTATTGTCCTTATAGCCGAGCACGATTTCGCCGGGCTCGACCACGTGCAGCTGATTATGGTCCGCGAGACTGGCAGACGTGCCTTTGATCACCGGTTGCGAGACGCCATCAACGAAGCCGAACGGCTCCTTCGCGGGATATTGCATGTGCGGTGTCACCACGCGCTTTAAGACGTGAAAGCCGGCCTGGGTCAGCGCGTCAATTTCGCTTGTAATGGCTGCCGTCAGTTTGGTCTGATCCTTGGCATAGATCATCAGGACCGCATCGGGCTCTGGCGCCGCGCCCCAGTCCCAGGCGGCGTGGTTTGTGTCGCCTAGAATTTGTTGCCGGTCCGGGCTGACCATGCCGCTTTTGAACGCCGCGGGCAGCGAAGCAAAGGCATTGCTTGGCAGGTCCTTATGAACATGGTGGACCTCTGCCAAGCGCAGCCGGGCTAAGCCTGACGGTGACAGCGCGAGATTGATCGCGAGATCTTCGTCCTTGTCTTTGCGCGTGTCGAACGTCGCCAAGCCAAACTTTGGCGCGTCGGAGGTGCCCGACAGGTCCGCCAGCCAATCGCTGAGCTTTTGATTGCCACCTGAAGCAGCGTCGGGGAACTTGACGGCAATCATCTCTGAGACTTTTAAATTGCCGAGCCCGCGCAGGATCAGGCTCTGAATTTCGTTCGTCTCGAGCGCCGCGCTCGGGCGTTTTTGGGTGGTCAGCAGATCGATCAGAGCGCGATATTCGCTGTCCGTCTTGGCTTTGGCGAGGCCTTCGCAAATCATCGCATTGCGGCGAATGTCGCGGGTCGACAAGTCCTTGAACCGGGCGAACCAGAACCGCGTCACTTGCTGGTGATGTCGGATCCAGCGCTTGAACCGGGTCGCGTCTTTTGCACCTTCAAACAACAGGTCGACGGTCTTCGGGAAGCCTTTGCCATTGCTCCAAACGCCGGTCTGACCCCAGCGCGCTTTGGTGACGAAATCCTCAAAATACGATTCCCCGCTGCCATCATAATTCGAATAGAACACCATCGTGTGCGATTTGGGCAGGATGTACCAGCGGGCAAAATGAATGGTGCCAAGGTCGAGCACAAAGCCAAACCGGAAGCGATACAGCACCAGCGTCTTGATGAAGTAAAACCCGATAAACATCGTGACCCGGCGCAGCCAACTCGGATTGTCCTTCAAGGGGGTGACGAACACAATATGGTTCTGCGCGTGATCCGGCTGGTTTTCCCGGCTCATGATCTCTTGATACTTTTTCAGCTCAAGATCGGTGTCTTCAGGCGGGCTGCCGGTTTCGCTGGCTTGCAAGAGGCCTCTAAAATAGATCAGGATAGCCATGATGACGGCCGCCCAGAGCAGCAATCCAAACACCACGGACAAGGCAAGTTTCCAGGCCAGGGCGCCGAGGGCATAGATCCTTCCCCAATAGTCCGGCGACGGGTCGAACCCGATGGCGCTCGGGCCCCAAATCCCGATCGGGGTGACGATCAGATAGAGCAGTCCCGTAACCGCTGCCCAGAGCGTCAGGCGTCCGCGGTCTGTCCTGCCGCCAAACACTTTGGCGCGGACCCAGTTTAGCCCATAAGCGACCAAGAACGCGGTGCAGATATGCAGGATATTGACAGCGAAATTCCCAAGCGCTGCGCCATCAAACACTTTCGGAAAACCGCCTTGCAAAAACGCAAAATAAGCGAGCCAGAATAGCGCGATGCCGCCAAACACAGCGATCTGAAAGCCGCGATCCTGCAAATAGAGACCGAGCGTTTCATTCAGCTCTAAAGTCGGACGACGCGACACCGCTGGATCTTTTTGTACCGGACGGACCAAAGCCGCCGCGGCGCGGCCACCGCCAGCATGTTTGATCTGGCGGCGGATATAGGCGACAGCGTCGCGCGCGGCGGGGCTGGCGCTCATGGATTGCTTCAGAAACCCGTTCAAATGGGTACGCGCTGTGTCTGCTGCGTCGCGCTCTTGTTCAATCAGCGGCACGGACTGCTCGGGTAGACCACAAAAGTTGAGGCCCATAGCGGTCTCTTTCGAGCTGGCAAACGGCGAAATATCCAAGGGGTAATGATTGGCGACGAGCCCAGCGATCACCTTCTTCTGCGTCACTCGGACCAAACCAAGCGCCTGCGACATCACATCTTGAAATGGGTCCACATTCCAGAGCTGCTCGACGAATGAGCTGATCATCGCCTCGGCGCTGCCATCGCCATTGAGCTCGACTAAGAGATTGGCGGGAATATTGCGCTTGAGGTCTGCGATTGCGGTCATTTGCGCAAAATGAAGCCGCGGAGAGTTCATCAAAGCCAGACGCGCCGGGCCAGAGGCCGGATTGCCGAGCTTCTCTAGCCATTGATTGATCAAGACCGCATCATCCGGGCCTTCCAAGGGCACGCAAATGGTCAGCATGGTTTGCTGGCGCTCACCTGCGGCGGGCTTGAAGTGCATTTTCATATGCACCGGGAACGGGCCAGTCCGCTCCATTTTGCCAGCCTCTCCGGCCGCCGGTTTCAAGTCTTCAAGGCTCAGAAGGTGCTTAAACGAGCGCGTAATCATGGCTCGGAAAATCTGCTCGCCGATGCAATAATGCAGCAAACTGGCCCCGCCAAAAGAGAGATCGTCCTGGCCGAGGTCGCGGGTCTCATCAAAGCGCTTGATTGAGCCACCAAATTTGCGGCCATCGAACATCGCCGAGTAAGACGCAGCGAGGATGGCGGCGCCGGCGGGGATTTTATTGATCCGCCGGTTCTTGCCGTCGCTTTCGCGACTTTCAGGATTAGGGACAACATAGCGCGGCAAACCTGGCAAAATGGGCGGTTTGAACCGCATGGCTTCTAAGAGGATGGCCTCAAGGGTTGCGTCATCGCCCGAACGCGCCGCCGCTTTGGCCCGGCGCATCGCGCCCGGTTCTTTCAGCAAGACTTCCAGAATGCCGCCACCGCCGCCCGCGCCGGTTGGGACAAAACCGACGGCCAAGCCCATAATCATCCCGCGAATATCATCATCATTGGGCCGACCATTGGTCGAGGCTTTTTGCTGGGCGACCAGTCGGCCAATCACCGTGTCTTTGATCCAATCGCAATAGGCCTGTCCATGCTGCTGCACGGCGGCGTTAGGATCATCGAGACAGAAACGCGTGATCTGGATGGCTTGGCTGGTCACGGGATGGATGCGCTTGGCCCCGGCCATGGCGAGCGTGCGCACGGTGTCCCCGCCATTATAATCGGCAAATAGCAGCGCGCTGAGCGACATCAGCCACTGCGCAAACGCATTTGGATCCTCTGGTTCAAGGCCATAATGGTGGCAACAGGTCTCCACCGCGATGCGATTGAGATAATCTTCGATGACATCAAACTCGCCCGCCGCATCATCGATCAATTGTTGCGCCACGCGGTCGGCTTGGGGTTTCACAATCGCGTCGACATCTGTTGGCAAAAAGGCCGCTGGCAGGCCCTGTGTTCCGCGCATGATCCAGTCGAATTGCAGGTCATAGTCTGGCCCACGTCCCATGCCGAGCAGAAATCCAGCGCCGCCTGTCAGCCGATTCATTTCCGGACCATAAGGCGCTTCGAACTTGTGATCATGCTCGCGGACATATTTCACGTCACGATAGCGCGTGACAAAATATATACCGCCAAATTTAATCACCGGAAAGAAAGTGCGCAGAATG
>JBCBYJ010000053.1:0-9350 GCA_039815905.1 Pseudomonadota bacterium
GTCTCCTTCCACGGGATCGCGCTGAATGTAGAGCCGGACCTCTCCCACTTCGACGGCATCACGCCCTGCGGCATTGATGATCCGCGCTATGGCGTGACCAGCCTGGTCGATCTCGGCCTGCCCGTCGATATGGCCGATGCCGATGAAGCCTTAAAACAGGCTTTTGAATCTGTGTTCGCGTCAAACACCACCAAAAGCCCGCCGCTCGCTTAAAATCGCGGCTTAAGCCGGGTCGCGATAAGCAACTTGATCTTTGCGCTTGAAGTTCGGGACCCGGGCGACCCAAAGCAGGCTCCAAATCATAATCAATCCGTTGAGCAAGATAATCGGCATATAGAAGCTGCCAAGATTGGGGCGCAGGATGAAAGACTCTTTGCTCGGCAAAGGGTTCTCAGGACTAAAGCCAGCGATTTCAGCGCTTTGCCCACCGCCGCCGCGTCCGCGTCCACGGCCACCACGGCGACGCTGTCCGGGGCGATTTGCAGATTGCGACGTGGCATCGCGCACGCTGCCTTGCGCGCTTCGTCTTTGCTCGGCCGCCGCGCGCTCTTTGTCGACGCGGGCTTGCTCGTCCCGCCGTTCTTGCAATCTTGCATCGCGCCAGGCGACGGGATCGGCAAGATACTCGGTTCGCGCATCATAGAGCTCTTGATACTGCGCCGCTTTTTGATTGACGCCGCTCATGAACACGACAGCGCCAAGCACAAGCGGCACCAGAATAATGATCGCCCGGATCGAGGATTTCTTGGCATGATTGAGACGCCGCGCATGGATGACAAAGGAAAAGACTGCGCTGATCCCGATGACAAAGGCAGTGAGATAGGCATGCGCCGCCGATAAGCCGGATGTCTCAGACCCAGTTATGCCGACTGTGAAAATGATAAAGCCAAGCCCGCCCCAGGTCAGCACACCAGCAAAGAAGAGAAACGTCCAAGCGCGCGTGAAATGCAGTTTCGGCGACTCGCCCATCGGATTAAGGAAAGTCGCAAACCAATCCATTCTAGAGGGCAGGTCTTCTTCGCGCTCAATCCAAGGACGGTCCGGGTCGAGGGCCGCTGACTCAAGCGTAGAATGGGAGGAAATAGCGTCGCTCATGGCTCAGGCGTCCTTTTAACTCGCGCTCTTTTCGACGCTTATACACATCTCAAATTATTTATCAATAAACGATAATAATTTATCGAGACGCGAGATTAGTCAAACACGTCACCGGCGCCCGCCGTGGTGCCAGGGACGGGGCCATGCTTATTCTCGCGCGGTTCGGTGGGCAAGAAGCCGACCACCACGGCCGCCACAAGATTGGTGATGACGGTCAAGAAGATGGTCAGAGGCAATAGCTGCGCGGCTAAGATTTCTGCGCCTTCCATCATGCCCGAGAGGTCTCCAGACATCATCCGATCGGTCATCTCTTCTTGAATCGCGAGTTCTTCTTCGCCCATGAAGAACGGCGTCAGAATAAGGCTGAGTATAAAATTCAACACCACGGTGCCGAGCCACACCCCGATCACCCACCAAGCGGTTAAGCCAGCATCGTGTAGGCGCTTTCCATAGACGCAAATATACGGATAGATCAGCGCATAGCTGATCAAACCAAATAGCGTTCCGAGCATCACGGCACCGGCGGCGACCAAAACGCTCGCCACAGTCAGCACCACCATGCCTTGCCAGAACCGATTGCGCCCGATCCGACCGCTTGGACTGAACAATAAGCCGCCCATACCTACCTCCTGCATTTGCTGTGCAAGCTAGCCGAATTCATCGCTCTGGCAACACCCGGTTCAAAAAGCCTATTCGAACTCAACCATGATCGCGTCAGCGGCGACACTGTCACCTGCGGTAACATTAATCGCTTTGACCGTGCCATCGGCTTCCGCGCGAATGATGTTTTGCATTTTCATGGCTTCGACAATGCAAACCCCCTCGCCTTCCTGAACCGTTTGACCAAGCTCGACATCGATTGAGACGACCAGGCCCGGCATCGGCGAAATGATCAGTTTTGACAGGTCAGGCTTTTCTTTTTCGGGCAAGCGTTTGTGCAAGTCCGCTGTGGTCTGGCTACAGACCAAAACGTTGAGCCGCACGCCGCGATGCCGGACCAAATAGCCTTCCGTTTGCGGGGAGATTTTCACAGCAATCGGGTGGCCATCGAGCACGCCTTCCAAAAGCGGGTTTCCTGGCGTCCAGTCGGTCACCAATGTGTGTGACTTTTTGCCGATTTTGACCGTCGCTTCGCCTCGGCCTAAATCCAGCTTAATCGGCACATAGTCCTCGCCAAGCACGACGACCCAATCGCTGGCCAGCGGCTCGATGGGCGACATGCGACCTGAAATTTGACCGGCGCGTTCGGTCAGCACACCATGCACATAAGCCGACGCGACGGTGAGCATGACCGCTTGAGCTGCGCTTGGCGCAGTGCCTTGGAAGCCGTCCGGGAACTCGTCTTTGATATAGGCCGTGGTGATATTGCCAGAGCGGAAGCGCGGCTCGTCCATCACCGCGGCACAGAAGGGCATATTGTCCTGAATGCCTTCAATGTGGAACCGGTCGAGCGCCTCGGCTTGGACATCCAAAGCTTGATCGCGGGTTTGGCCATGCGTGACCAGTTTTGCGATCATCGGATCGTAGAACATGGAAATCTCATCGCCTTCGCGCACACCGCTATCCATGCGCACGGCGCCGCCCGCAAGCGCACCCTCTTTGGGTGGGATAAAGCGCTTTAAGCGCCCAATCGAGGGCAGGAAGTTGCGATACGGATCTTCGGCATAGACCCGGCTTTCAATCGCCCAGCCATTAATCTTCAAGTCTTTCTGCTTGAGATTGAGCGCCTCACCATAGGCCGAGCGCAGCATCTGCTCGACCAGGTCAACGCCGGTGATCATCTCGGTGACCGGATGCTCAACCTGCAGCCTTGTATTCATTTCGAGGAAATAAAAGCTCTTATCTTTGCCCGAGGCGACAAACTCAACGGTGCCCGCACTGTCGTAATTCACGGCTTTTGAGAGCGCCACGGCTTGCTCGCCCATTTTCTTGCGGGTCGCCTCATCAAGCAATGGCGACGGCGCTTCTTCGAGGACTTTCTGGTTGCGGCGCTGGATCGAGCATTCGCGCTCGAACAAATAGACGCAATTGCCATGCTTATCGCCCATGACTTGGATCTCGACATGGCGCGGCTCAAGGATGAACTTCTCGATAAAGATCCGGTCATCCCCGAACGACGCTGTGGCTTCGGCTTTGACCGCCGGATAGCCCTCTTCGGCATCCTTATCATTATAGGCGATCCGGATGCCCTTGCCACCGCCGCCAGCCGAGGCTTTGATCATTACGGGATAGCCGATTTCTTGGCTGATCGTCACCGCTTGTTTGGCGTCGTGAATGAGGTCCATATGGCCCGGCACCGTCGATACCCCGGCCTCTGCTGCGAGCTTCTTAGAGCTGATCTTATCGCCCATCGCCTCAATCGCGTGCGGGTTGGGGCCGATAAAGACAATCTTCTCTTTTTCGAGCCGTTTGGCGAATTCAGCATTTTCAGACAAAAAGCCAAAGCCAGGATGCACCGCTTCTGCGCCGGTTTGCTTCACCGCTGCGACGATTTTGTCCATCACAAGATAAGACTCGGAGGCAGGAGAAGGCCCGATATGAACGGTCTCATCGGCCATCTCGACGGCCATGGACCCGGCATCCGCATCCGAATAAACGACCACCGTTTTGACCCCTAAGCGCCGGCAGGTTTTGATCACTCGAACAGCGATCTCTCCCCGGTTGGCGATCAGGATTTTTTTGAACATATAACTGCCCCGTGCATGGTTTTTCTATATCCGGCGCTGGGCATAGGGCGCGGATCCACGATTGTCGAGCTTTCCGGTTGGTCAACCGGCCCTCTTTCGCAGGAGAAATCGCCCTGTGAACAGAGCTGTATCTTAGGCCGCTGCGGCGAGCCCATGCGCGAAGCCTGGCGCTTCGGCGGCTAAGAAATCCAAGAGCGCCTGTTCGGCGGGGCTGACTTGGCCGTCTTGCTCAATGCCTTTGACCAACCAGTCATTTTCGGAAGCAGTGATTTTTTCAGCCGCCCGGTGCGCGGCGTCGGCAGCGGCCATGCGCGCGCGTTCGGCTTTCTTTTCATCATGGGTGACCGCGGCGAACCAAGTGCCATTGAAGAAGGACGCGCCCATGCGAGCGAACAGCGCGCCGGGATTGACCGTCGTGTCTTTGAGCCAGGCGTCTCGGGACAGCGCTTCTTCGATCGAGCGCGGCTCTGGATGTGCGCGCGCCATTAAGTGATTGCCGACGGCACGGGCGAACAAATCGTTCCAGGTCGGGGCATTGTCGGCATCTGCAATCGCGTCATTGGTTCGCAGCAGGATCTCGGCTTCGAACTGGCTGACCCATAATCCGGCTTCGCCCGCCCCAGCATAGAGGGCATATCGCATCCGCTCGACCATCATTGGCGACGCGCTCCCTTCGGATATGATCCGACGCGACAAGGCATGAAGGACATATTGAGCGAGATCCGGTGGCGCACCATCGGCTTTGCGCAATATGTGCAGAAAGAGATCCAGCTCCTGAACGCTCGGGTCATTGGCGTCCATTTGCACTTGCGCGACCAGCCATTCGGCTTCCTCGTCGCTGACCCAGCCTTCTGGCGACTCGCGGGTGAGCAAAAAGTCCGCCAGAGCTTCTTGAAATCGGTTCGACCAATCGGCGTCCGAAGCACTCAAAGTGTCATTCAGACGGAACAGCGTTTCAGCCTCGCTGCGGCTGACAATCCCGTCCGAATAGATCTCATTCACAATGCGAAGCGCGTCGGCTTCAGACATTTCACCAATCTTGGCGACACGCGCCATGGTAATCTGGGTTTCCTGATCCATCAGGCTCTCTCGCAATAGCTCTGCGCAGAGTATGTCAGAAAGCCGTTTCCAATCGGTTTACGCCAAAGCTGGCTCAATCCGCATGAATCGCGAGAATAAATGCAGCAATTCGCGCGGCATTCCCTTTGGCAACAGGCCATCGACCGGATCATCGCGGCGCACCACCATTGTGCGTCCGTTCGGCTCATCGACGCGGAAATAATTCATCGCCCACTCTGAAAACGCTCTTTTTTCGATATTTTCACCGAGAATTTGGACGATCCCGAAATGCCGCTCATCCTTCTGGATGCGCTCATAGATCGCTTGAACCTCTTCATATTCGCCTTCTAAGGCTTGCATAAAGTGGCGGCCATTATGGACCAGAAAGCCGGTAATGCGACGCTCGTGATTGTTCGATGCGGAGACATCTAAAATGTTCCCGATATCGTCATCACCGATCTGCGGCGCGGCCGTGCTGACATAGACAAGTCGATACATGAGACCCAGCTTTTTGCTCGCCTAACGGATATAGAGCGCCCAAATCGCGTGCAATCACATACAAGCCGGGCGTGTTCTGCACAGGTTAAAAGCGCCGCGAGACGGGTAATCACTTCCCGGCTGGAAGTTTTCGGGGATCGCTGGCATATAGAGGTCAAACGAGACGGGCCGCTGAGAAAGTAATACAGGCATGACAGACGCCGAAATCATGGTGCCAATGCGCACCGGAGAGATCCGCATTCATGACGAAGCCGGATTTGAAGGCATGCGCAAAGCTGGACGCCTGGTCGCGGACTGCTTGGATATGCTGGTCGGGGAAGTCCGGCCTGGTGTCACGACCCGTCATATTGACGATTTGATCCGCACCTTTGTTTATGATCATGGCGCGCAATCTGCGACGATTGGCTATCGCGGCTATCGCCATGCGTCCTGCATTTCGCTCAATCATGTCATCTGTCACGGCATTCCGGGCGATCGGGCGTTCAAGGATGGCGACATTGCCAATATTGATGTCACAGTCATTGTCGAGGGTTGGCATGGCGATCATTCGCGCATGTATGCCGCAGGTGAACCCAAGCGCATCGCTAGTCGGCTTATGGATGTGACGTATGAGGCTCTGATGGCGGGGATTGCCGCGGTGAAGCCCGGCAATCGATTTGGGGATATTGGCGCGGCGATTTCGGACATTGCGCGCAAGAACCGGTTTTCGGTGGTCGAAGACTTTTGCGGGCATGGTTTGGGACGTTTGTTCCATGATGAGCCGAATGTCGTGCACAGCGCCCGCGCAGGCACCGGGCCGGAATTGCAAGAAGGCATGTTCTTTACGATTGAGCCAATGCTGAATGTCGGCCGCAAGGACGCGGCCATTCTCAGCGATGGTTGGACCGCCGTGACGCGCGATCGTAAATTATCGGCGCAGTTTGAACACTCAATTGGCGTCACCAAAACTGGCTGCGAAATCTTCACCGCTTCTCCAAAAGGCTACTCTACGCCGCACACTGTATCTGATTGACCGAAAAAGCACCGGCGCCGCACTGGCAGGGGCATCGTGAGAGACTGCGTCGACGTCTGATCCAGCGAGGACCAGGCGCGCTTGAGGATTATGAGCTGCTCGAAACCTTGCTCTTTGCGTTCATCCCAAGACGCGATGTCAAACCTGTCGCCAAAGCCTTGCTTGCCCGGTTCGGGTCTTTGTCCGGCGTGTTTGCGGCGGCCCCAGCCGATCTTGTCAAAGTGACCGGCATTGGCGAGACGGTCGCCGCCTATCTCAAAGCCACTCAAGAGATTGGCGTGCGGGCAAGCCGCGAAACCCTGCAAGGCCAGCCGATCATTTCGCGCTGGACCGCCTTGCTTTCTTACGTTCGTGCGCAATTACAACATGAGAGCCGCGAACAATTCAGGGTCTTGTTTCTCGATCGCAAGAACCAGCTCATCGCGGATGAGCAAATGAGCCAAGGCACCGTCGATCAGGCGCCAGTCTATCCGCGCGAGATTGCCCGACGGGCGCTCGAACTGTCGGCGTCCGCGTTGATCTTGGTGCACAATCACCCGTCCGGTGATCCGACCCCGTCGCGGGCCGATATCAGCCTGACACGGGAGATTATGGATGCGCTGGCCCCGTTTGAAATCAGTGTTCATGACCATTTGATTGCGGCCAAACATGGCGTGATCAGCCTCAAGTCTGAAGGCTTGATCTGAGCCCGTGCGCGCTGCGACAGGTCTGGACAGCGCGGGTTGATCTCGTCAGTCTGAGCAAAAACCTTGGGAGGAAAAAAGAGATGAAATGGATCGGACTCGGCCTCAGCGCCGCGCTCGTCGCTGCAGCGGCCTGTGCGCAAACGCCAGAACAGCCGACGGACGCCGACGCGCCGACGGCAGACGCGACAGGGTCCTCATGGTTCCCGTCCAAATATGGCGGGGCCGACCGATTGGGCGCGGTCAACAATCTCACCCAAGAAAAGACCGCCGCTGCCGCACAGCTGATCACGCGCGGCGAAACATTCAGCCTCGGCATGGTGACCGGGCCCAATACGCCAGCCTATGGCCCGCGCGAATATGATGTCATGGTGCTACAACTCTCAGACGGGTCCGGCACGCCGCTCGGGGCCAATCAAGCCACCGGCAATGATGACTATGTCGACACATTTGTCGGCATTGGCAGCCAGATTGACGGGCTCGGCCATATGGGCATCAATCACCGCTATTATAATGGCGTGCCGGTCTCGGATTTTGTCACCACCGCCGGTCTCACGCAATTTGGCACGCATACTTTGCCGCCAATTGCGACGCGCGGAATCTTGCTCGACATGACCAAGAGCTTTGCCGATCCGGTGCCAGATGGCACAGCGTTCAACACCGCCGAGATTGACGCCGCTGCGGCGCGCGCTGGGGTGACCATTGAAGCCGGTGATGTGGTGATTTTCCACACCGGCAAAATGAAGGCCACAGAAGGCGATACGGAACTCGCCCCTTTATCGCCAGGTCTCGGCGTCGAGGGCGCCCAATATTTATCTGACCTTGGCGTCGTTGCGATTGGAGCCGACACGTGGGCGCTGGAAGTGATACCGTTTGAGAACGAGATCCGTCCGTTCGATGTTCATCTGACTCTGTTGGCCAAGAATGGCGTTTACATTCTTGAGAATATGGTGACCGACCAGCTCGCAGCCGATGGCGAAGGGGCGTTCTTTTTTACGCTTGGGGTGCCGAAACTGGAAGGCACTGTGCAAGCCATTATCAATCCCATCGCAATTCGCTGACGCGAGGTCCGTCTCGCGCAACCTGCGAAAAGACTTGCGCATGGTCGCGGGCGGATTACCGTTGTTTATCAAAGAGCACCACGTCCAACGAGGCGTCATCTGGGAGGAATTGAATGAGCGACTCCGCAAACGCGGCGCAAGTCAACACGGGCAATAGTTATAGCAGCTTGAATTATCGCAGCTACGTGCTGGGCATGCTGCTTCTGGCTTACATTTTTAACTTCATTGACCGGGTGATTATCGCTTATCTCTCCGTCCCGATCAAAGCCGAATTTGACCTCGCCAATTGGCAGTTCGGACTGCTGAGCGGCATTGCCTTTGCCACTTTCTATACGTTTCTAGGCATCCCAATTGCCCGTTTGGCGGAGCGCCATAATCGCACCGTGATCATTGGCGTTTCGATTATTCTCTGGAGCGTGATGACGATGCTGTGCGGACTCGCTTGGAGCTTCCTAGCACTGCTCATCTTCCGCTTAGGCGTTGGCGTCGGTGAGGCTGGCCTAACCCCGCCGGCAAACTCGCTCATCTCCGATTATTACAAGCCAGAGAAACGCGCCTCGGCGCTGTCCATTTACTCCACCGGAGTGACAATTGGCTCTTTGTTCGCGGCCCTGTTTGTCGGGCTGGCGCTCGGCCTGGTCGATTGGCGGACGACCTTTATCATTGTCGGAGTGGCCGGTATTCCGCTCGGTCTGTTAATTATCTTCACGGTTAAAGAACCCCCGCGCGGCTATAGCGACGCGCCCGGGACCGTGCGCCCGCCAACCCCGACCATCATGGAAGCGCTCGCCAGTTTGGCGAAGAACAAGACCTTTTGGTATGTCACGCTTGGCGGCACCGCGGCCTCATTTGTCGGCTATGCGCTGGTCACCTTTGTGATGGAATTTATCACCAAAGCGTTTGAGATGAGCGTGCCCCAAGCGGCGCTCATCTTCTTGGCCCCGTTAGCGCTCATGGGCGCGATTGGCACCTGGCTTTGTGGGGCCTTGGTGGACATGTTCAAAGGCAAGTCCGCCCTTTGGCTTCCAGCGATTGGTTTGATCGTGTCCTTCGCGCTGCAAGCCTTGGCGCTGAACCTGGTTGCCAGCGCGACTGTGATCTTGATCATCTTATTGCTCGCCAATCTGTTCCAGTATTTCTATCTCGGGCCGATGTATGCCGTGTCCGGATCGGTGGTCGATACACGGATGCGGGCGACGTCGATTGCCATCCTGCTGTTTGTTGTGAACTTGATCGGCTACGGCATTGGGCCGCC
>JBCBYJ010000054.1:0-9327 GCA_039815905.1 Pseudomonadota bacterium
GTCAGCAAATAACCAAAGTGCGGTCAGTGCGCAGGCCTGCAAAGCGCTGTGTCTTACGGTCATAGTCTACCTCCACCAGTGGCGGCACCGGGCATGGCGCCTGTCTTTCCCCTAGTCCCGATCAACTGTAGCAAAGCCCTACGATATCAAGGCCATATTCGCGGATAGAGGGTCCAAACCTACCCCTGATGCTCGGATTCCGAGCCTAATCTTCAAAATTGTGTCGATTTTGCAACAAAAAAGGCCGCCCGCGCGGGCGCTTTGAAGGGACTTGCTGGCCTGTCCTGACGGGCGGATGCGCTAAGTCTTAACCAAAAAGTTCAAACTCACGCATGTGTGTGGTCGTTTTTTCATTTGTTTTGTGTCACATGGCCCGAAAGTGACATAAGTATGTGGCATGTCAGATAAGCGTATTCTTCTGATCATTGGTGGCGGGATTGCTGCCTATAAGTCTCTGGAACTGATCCGCGAATTGGCGCGGCGCGGGATTGCGAGCCGCTGCATCGTCACCAAAGGCGGTCAAGAATTCGTGACGCCCTTATCGGTCTCGGCCCTGTCCGGCGAAAAAGTCTTTACCGAGCTGTTCGATCTCGATGATGAGTCCGAGATGGGACATATCCAATTGTCGCGCTCTGCCGACCTCGTGGTCGTCTGCCCCGCCACCGCAGATCTGATGGCGAAAGCGGCCAACGGGCTGGCCAATGATCTCGCCTCGACGGCCTTGCTTGCGACCGACAAGCCGGTCCTGATGGTGCCCGCGATGAATGTGCGTATGTGGCAGCACGCGGCGACGCAGCGCAATCTCGCCGCTTTGCGCGCCGACGGCGTCGACATCATGGACCCTGATGAAGGCGCTATGGCCTGCGGCGAGTTTGGCCCTGGCCGCTTGCCAGATCCGCTCGCCATCGCGGACCGGATCGAAGCCAAGCTCAAAGGCGGCGCCGTGCTCTATGGTTTAGAGCCCAAGCCTTTGGCCGGACGCCACGCTTTGGTCACCGCCGGACCGACCCGCGAACCGCTCGATCCGGTGCGGTTTCTGTCCAATCATTCCAGCGGCAAACAAGGCTATGCAATCGCTGGCGCGCTGGCCGCAGCGGGGGCCCGCGTAACGCTGGTCTCTGGACCGGTGGCGCTCGCGGTCCCGGACGGGGTGGACTTTGTGGCAGTGGAGACCGCCCGTGACATGCTCGAGGCGAGTGAAGCGGCTCTGCCGGCAGATGTGTTTATCTCCGTCGCCGCCGTCGCCGACTGGCGCCCAAGCCGGGCTGCGGCTAAGAAAATGAAACTCAAAGAGGGGGAAGGGGATCCGCATCCGACTTTGGAGCTATCGGAAAACCCGGACATTTTGGCGACTCTGTCGCGCAAAAAGAAACGGCGACCGCAATTGGTCATCGGGTTTGCTGCCGAAACGCATGATGTTGAGGATCTCGCCGTCGCCAAGCTGAAGCGCAAACGCTGTGATTGGATCATCGCCAATGATGTCAGCGGCGATGTCATGGGCGGGGCGATGAACCAAGTCTCGCTGGTGACCCGGCAAGGGATTGAGGATCGCTGGCCGCGGATGACGAAAGAAGACGTCGCGGATCGCCTCGTCGAGCGCATTGCTGAGGAATTTGACGACGCCGCCGATCAAATCGCCGCGCAATAAATCGTCCCCCCTTCGGGTCGCGCCGCGCGCGCGTTCGACTGGCTCGCGATTTCCATAGGAATTGTTGCGCTCACTTAGGGCTTGTGCTTGACTCGAACGGGCGACTCCGTCGGTGTGCGGGATTATGACTGATATCACTGTTGCTGTGCGGCCTTTACCGCATTTTGAGGGGCTCGAATTGCCCGCCTATGAAACCCTTGGCGCGGCCGGTATGGATGTCCGCGCCGCGGTGCCCGAGAATGCCCCAATGGCGATCGCGCCCGGCACGCGCACAATGGTGCCGACCGGCCTCAGCGTCGCGATCCCGCAAGGCTATGAGATCCAAATGCGTCCGCGCTCGGGCCTCGCGGCCAAGCACGGGATCACCTGCCTGAACTCGCCCGGCACAATAGACAGCGATTATCGCGGTGAGCTGAAAGTCATTCTGATCAATCATGGCGCCGAGACGTTCACGATCACGCGCGGCGAGCGGATCGGGCAGATGCTGCTGGCGCCGGTCACGCGGATCGCTTGGCAGCGCGTCGACAGTCTGGATGAGACCGAACGCGGCAGCGGCGGCTTTGGCTCCACCGGTCTATAAAGCCTTGCGTTTTTGTCCAGACGCGATATATATCGAAAAACGATAAGCGTCAGGACACAATGATGGATATAAACAGCCCCTTCACCATGGTTGTGCTGATCGTGTTGATTGCGGTCGGTGCAGGCGTCGTCAAAACTTGGATTGAGACCCGGGCCAATGCGTCTACGGACGAAGAAACCAAGCTGCGTATGGAAGATTTAGAGCGCGAAGTGCTGCGCTTGCGGGACCGCGTGAAAGTCTTGGAAAAAATCACCACGGACGGGGACACCCACTTGCGCGACGAGATTTCGCGCTTGGCTTAGTCCTCGGGCTTAATCCTCGGGCCTAGTCCTCGGGCTTAGGCCTCGGGCCTAGTCCCCAGGCTTAGGCCTCGGGGCTCAATCGCCCTCTTGGTCTCGAAAGCCTTTGCCGATCACATGCGCCGCATAGGCCGAGACCGAAAACCCGACAATTCCAATGCCGGCGGCATAAAGCGCCGCCAGATTCGTTTGACAGCCGTCGCCGCCACCCGTGCAAGCGCCGAAATTGAGCGTATAATACATGAAAATGGCCGTCGCCGCCGAGAAAAAGGCGAGCGCGACCAGCGCATAGGCGAGCCATTTAAGGGCCAATCCAATCATTCGCTCAAATCCCTGTTCTTAACAAGACCAGGCTGGCACTTGCCGATTGGATCGTCAAACGCGCATTCCTTTTGGCAGCTCCTGGGCGATGAGATCATAGACCACGCGGATGCGCTTGCTGGTGTGAAGCTCGCGATGGGTCACCAACCAAACCGGAATCGGAATCGAAAAGGCGTCCGGCAGGATCGGCCGGATCTGTTCGCAATGGTCTTCAATATCTTTGGTCAGGATAGAGACCCCGAGCCCCAACCGGACCAATTCAAACAGGACGTGACCACTGGGCGAGTTGTATTTGAATTGCTCAGGTCGAAGCTCGAGGCCATATTCCCGCATGGCGGCAATCATCTCATTGGTTCGGTCTAGGCCAATAAACGTCGCGTTCTCAATGTCTTTCAGGCTGCGAATGGGGCCAATCTGCTCAGCATAGTCGCGGGTCGCATAGAGATGCGCGCGCGTTTCCAAAAGCAGTTTGGCGATCAAATCGGGCTGTTCGGGCCGGGCGTGACGGATCGAGATATCCGCCTCGCGGCGGGTCAGGTCTTGAACCTCGTTCGAAGATAAGACGTCAATCTGAACGTTCGGGGCGACGGTGCTAATTTTCTTAATCACGGGCGGCAAATGGCGCGCAGCAACGGTGCCGGTCGCGGTGATGACGACGCGGCCTTCAATCATCTGCGATTGGCCAGACGCCGATAAGGAAATGCGATTGGCGGCCTCAGCCATATCGCGCACATGATCTAATAATTCCATGCCCGCTATGGTCAGGGCCATGGCGCGGCCGGCGCGCTCGAACAAAGTCACCCCCAAGTCTTCTTCTAAAGCCGCGACTTGTCGGCTGAGGGTCGGTTGGGTTTGCCCGAGCGCGCGGGCGGCCGCCGATAGGGAGCCTTCTTCCGCCGTGGCCAGGAATGCACGGACTTGATTCCAGTCAAAAGAGATCGCCTGCCAGTTCATGCATTTCTGTATAGGTCTCTTCGATTATTCTGCAATTTATATCTCATCCGCGAATAGATAGATGCGGGGTCATGAATTATGATCACACATGTATTCCGCGATTTGCGGGACTGAATGAGGAGCGGGCCATGCCTGATAAAGCAAAAGTCTGGGACAAAATGGCAGAGAAATACGCGCGCCAACCCATCGCCAATCAAAAAGCCTACGAGATCAAATTGGATCTCACGCGGGAATATTTCACGCCGCAATCGCGGGTCTTGGAATTTGGGTGCGGAACCGGCTCAACCGCGATTTTGCACGCGCCCTATGTTGCACAGATTGAGGCGATTGATGTCTCGTCAGAAATGATCCGTATTGCCCGCGACAAGCTGGCTGCGGAGGGGATTGAGAATGTCTCCTTCCAGGTCGCTGATATGGATAGCTATCAAGCCCGACCAGAGACCTATGATGCGGCACTTGGCTTGAACATTGTGCATTTGTTGGATGACCGAATGAGCGCGATGCGCGAGGTCTATAAAACACTGAAACCCGGCGGGTACTTTGTCTCCAGCACCATGTGTTTGCGTGAGAAGCTCGTCTTCCGCCTGATGGAGCCTTTGTTTCCGGTCATGCATATGATTGGCCAATGGCCGCGTGTCTTCCGCTTTACGGCCAAGCGCCTGCAAGCGGATATTGAATCAATCGGCTTCAAAACCGTCCATTATTGGCAGCCTGGCAATGGCCCGGTCCTATTCATCGTTGGCCAAAAACCCGAATAGAGCTTGCAATGTAGCGATCGCTACAATATGGTCATAAGCGCACTCAGAGGAGGGGCTTATGGCCATTTTACGTTTGTATCTCGCGGTCTTTTTTATCGTTTTGGCGATTTATACGGGTCTTGTCGTGGCCCATCATGGCGTTGGGTTGGTTCAGATCTTTTTCGGCGACATGGCGGCATTGACTTGGCCGGGGCAGTTTAATCTCGATTTTATGGGCTTCTTGATGCTGTCAGGCCTTTGGGTGTCCTGGCGCCATGACTATCGCCCGGTCGGGCTCTTGCTGACGCCGCTTGCGGTGTTTGGGGGGATGGTCTTCCTCACGGTTTACCTCTTGATTGAGAGCTTTCGCGTCAATGGCGATCTCAAAGCGTTGCTGCTGGGGGCGCGGCGCGCAGCAGCTTAGACCAATACGTCATCTTCCTTGGCAAATTTGGCCAAGAGGTAGGCGTCATTGTCTTCAATCGCATCAAGTTTGCCAAACGCGAATGCGTTGCGGTCCATGACCATGTCGCGGGGCCGCAGCGCGCGCGAGATTTCCAAGCCGTCAAGGCTGCGCGCGCGCGAAAACGCGACATAAGCTTGGCCATGCGCAAACATGCCGCGATCAAGATCGATATAGACTTTGTCCAATGTCAGGCCCTGCGCTTTATGAATGGTCACCGCATAAGCCAGCCGCAGGGGCACTTGTTTGAACGTGCCAACCACTTCGCGCGAGACTTTCTTGGTCTCCGGATCGAGCGAGTATTTGTATTTTTCCCAAGCCGCGGGCTCGATCTCATAGGTTTGTCCATCCAGCTCGACCAAGACATTGCGACCTGACCAACCGGACACGACCGCCAGCGAGCCATTGACCCAGCGCCCCTCCGGATCGTTCTTGATCAGCATCACCCGCGCGCCTTGTTTGAGCTCCAAGTCCGCCTCGGTTGGGTAAGTCTTTTCGTCAAACGCGCCTTGGACGCGGGCGGCGAAGACCTTTTCAGGGCCTGGCAAATCATCCAGGCGGGCCTGATTGATCCGATACGCATTGGCATTATTGGGGGTCAGAACGATATGTGTTTCGCTGGCCTCAACCGCGTCGCGATCGGCGACCAGACTGTTCAAAACGGAAGTGTCGGCAGGATTGAGCCGGCCTTGGCGCATCGCGCCGAGCAGTGCCAGAAAGCGCGGATCCGCTTGGCGAAACACATGTTTCAAGGCGAGCAGCGCAAATTCTGCCTCTTTGAAGGCGGGCGCATTGAAGAAATAATGACCGCCATACCGCTCTTTCAGGATCGGGTCTTCATCTCCTCGGACCACGGGGGGCAGCTGGTGCAGATCCCCGGCGAGAATCATCCGCACGCCGCCAAACGGGCGTTTCGAGCCGCGATTGAGCTTTAGACTGCGATCAATCGCGTCCAACATGTCGGCTCGCACCATCGAGATTTCATCAATGATAATCGTCTCCGCCGCTTTCATCAGGCGCGCGGTGCGCAGGCGTTTGACGTCTTGCGGCTCGATCAAGCGCGGCGGAAATTTGAAGAAAGAATGCAGCGTCTGTCCGCCCGCATTCATCGCCGCGACGCCGGTTGGGGCCAGCACAATGGCGCTTTCGCCCGCATGTGCCATGAATTGCCGCAACAGTGTGGTTTTCCCGGTGCCTGCGCGTCCGGTTAAAAACAGATTGCCTTGCGCCCCCGCGCCGGAGGCCACCCATTCAGAAGGTTTGGCGTAAATCGCATCCGGCGTCGCCGCCGCGTCTGGCACAGGCAAATCAGTCATTCAGAGGCAGCCTTAGCGGGCTTTGCCAAGCGAGGGAATGTTCTAGGGAATGTTCTCGCACTGAATGGAGCTGGTGACGCGGCAAATGCCTTCAATATCCGCGACTTGGATTTTCGGCATTGAGGCCAAAATGCCGCCGCGTTCAAAGCACTGATTGACCGCTGTGACGCGCGCGTGTTCGGCAAATATTGTCGCGTCGAGATCGCAATTCTCGCTGTCGCCTGTTTCGATCGTTTCGGTGATCGGAAAGGACCGCAATTGGCGTTGCAGGATCGGGATCGCAAAATTCTCTGGCAGGCCTTGATGCTCAACCATGAAATTGCGCAATAATAGCGTCGGATCGGCGATTTGGCGCTCTGACGGCGCGACATAGCACGCCCCGAGCGTGCGATAGGCATAACCGTCGCCTTGCTCAGCCATCGCGGTTGCGAATTGGCGTTCAGCTGCGAGTCGTCTTTGATGGAAGTCTGAGCTGAACACCCCTTGCGTCTCGGCCAAATCCAGTTTCAACCAATGCTGCCAATGGGCGCTTGCCATGGCCTCGGTGAAATCTGGGTGTTTCTCTGCGGTTTCATCCGGTGTACGCACCGTACTTGATGCCAAATAAGACCAGGCGGCCATGCAGCGCATCGGATTGATCATGGTCTCAACCGGAATGCTGACGCCTTCGCTGCCATTCGGTTCGAGCTGTTCATTCGTCGCGATGGGGAGCGTAACGTCTTGACGACTCAGCTCATAAATACTGCCGGACTCAATACCAAGGGGCTGGGCAGACGGCTCCTCTTGCTGCGCAATTGATACGCCGCCGGAGAAAATGCATGCTAGCGCCAGGGGACGCAATTGGGCTACACGCATGATGTCCCTTTTTTGAAACTCTACACTCGAGAACAAGTCGTACGCGTGATTTTTAAGCGGCTCAAGAGCAAAGATTAAGAAATGGAGATTAACTCTGCAGTTGAATGAAAAAATCACGGAAATGGATGCCTATTTGGAACGATCGCTGCTGAAAAGTACGCCGATTTTGGACCAAATCGCCGCTGAAAGCGCCCGCGCCGGTCTGGTGCCACATGCCGTGACGCCCTTACAGGCGGCGTTTCTGGCCATGCTGATTCGGATGTGCGGGGCCAAGCGCGTGCTCGAGATTGGGTGTTTAGGAGGATATTCCGCCGTCGCCATGGCCGCGGCTTTGCCTGCGGACGGATATGTGTTGACCACGGAAATCGACACGCGCACGGCCCATATTGCCCAATCAAACATCGACGCCTCCGGGTTTGGTCCCCAAATCGAGTTGCGGATCGGCCCCGCGCTCGCGGTTTTGGACGAACAAATCGCGCAAAACGCCTGCTTCGATTTCGTCTTCATTGATGCAGATAAAGTGAATCATAAAACCTATCTTGAGCGGGCATTGGCCCTGTCAGATACAGGGACGGTGATCGTCGCCGACAATATTGTACGCGGCGGCGCTGTATTGGAGGCGTCAAGCCAAGAGAATAGCGTTCGCGGTATTCGAGAGATGCTGGCTTTTGCCGAAACTCTGGACACAGTCGAGATGACTGCGCTGCAAACCGTTGGGGAGAAGGGCTATGATGGTATGGCGCTGTTTCGCGTTCTGCGCTGAGCGCCATACCGCTTGTTTTTGGCCTCGTTTGGCCGCGTCTGGCGAGCAGACGAACCTTATTCGGTGACCGTGACCGTGATTTTCATGTCATCGACATGATAGCACAGGATCTCGAACGTGCTGGCATGATCGAGCCGCATATCATGATGATCGCCAAGGGCGACAATGTTGCCCTCTTCCATCGTATAGTGCTCATCTGAGACATAAAATTCGTGACTGAAATCGGGGTCGCTGTGGAAAATATGCAGCACGTCTCCGACGGATGCTTCGATCGTAAATTCTTTTCCTTGTTCGCCATCTACGGTCAGGTGACCATCTTTGAGAATGACGACATGCTCTTCGCTGGCTGCAGCGGTGCATCCTGAGACCGTCAAGCCGGCCAAGAAAATCGCTGAAATTATGCGCTTAAACATTCTACCTCCATGATGTTGCGCAACCGGTTTTGACCGCGCTCAATCCTAAAATAAGTGTCATGATGCGCGAGGACGTTCAATGTCCCAGTGTCTCAAAATGGTTTTCAATCGGGCGGGCTGTTTCGGCGCCCCGACTGGCGCTTAAAGATCGCGCCAGGTCACCTGGACGCCAAGCTCATCAAACACTTGGGTCCAATAATCTTTCAAAGCGCCGCGCTGCAAATCGACATAGCGCGGGCGCGGAATCAGCCGGATTTCGAGCGCCACCCCGTTCAAACTGTCGCCAAACCGGCGAATGGTCAGATCGGCCACCTCCCCCGCTTCTGGCACCGTGTCCGGCATCACCCCAGCACCGCCATAAATGGTGAACACGTCTGAGTTTTGTAACATGTCCGAGATGATCACGATCCGCCGCTCTGGGGCCCGGTCCGAGAATGCATCGGTTTGCCCAAGCCGCGCTAAGGCTTCGAGCACGGGGCTGTTCGGCGCTTCTTTCGGCTCGACCAGGTCTTCGAGTATGGTTTCAAGCGGGCGGTCAAATTTGTCATTAAACAGGTCTTCAACCCGCTCTGGGTTGCGAAACAGCGAGTTGACTTGATCGCCGCGCCCGGGATTGCACAGAGAAAACTCGCCGCGCGGATCGAACTGGCCAAATTGATCGAGCTCGAACAGGCTCAACCGCTCCCCAATCGCCAGGCGATCGCGGGTGCGGCGCACTGTGGCGGCGATCAGGCTCGCTTGCTGCGGCGAATACTCGTCGGTCTTGTCGATAATGATGGCTGTATGCGGCGGCAGCTGATCTGAAATCTCACACAGTGTCAGCTCGTCATACGGCTCGGGCTGAAGCGCAAAAAAGGCGAACCCAATGATCGCCACCGCCATCCCGGCCAAAGCAAAGTTGAGAATGGCCTGATTGCGTTGTTTTTTCTGCCGCGATCGCCGACGCCGTGCCATTAGCCCTCTGCCCTTACCCGGAAC
>JBCBYJ010000055.1:0-9327 GCA_039815905.1 Pseudomonadota bacterium
ATCCCCATGGCTTGCGGATATCGTGATTGATGCAGGGACAGATTGCCATTCAAACCATGACCCAGAATGTAAAGATTGCCGGTCTGATAAGACGTAAAAGCCAATGACATGTTGCGGGACTTCATGAAGCCATAAAGCCCGCCGGAGAAGGAAATCTCGGTCGAATTTTCCGCTTTTTTGTCGGCCTCACGCGCCGGGTCACTTGCGGCCTGTTCAGGGTCGCCAGATGTGGCCTCCGCTGGCGCCTCTGCGGTCGCTGTCGTATCGGTTTTCTTCACGTCGGTTTTGCCGTTAGGGGCGTCCAGGGTTTCAATTTCGGTATCGGCGTCTTGTGCAGCTGTAGACGGTTCTGAAGCATCCAATTTCATTTATGTCTGTTGGGCGCACAAGGCGACCATCCCCTCATTGTGTGATAAGAATTGGCCGCATCGAATAGAAAAAAGTCGCACCGGCAAGGGGCTGCGCAAATATTGAGACACTCGGATAACTACGAGCTGCTTTTCGCCGAAAAAACACGTCCTTAGACCGATCTGACACGCGTGGTTTTTTTTTTCAAAACTCATCGTCTGCAACACAAGCACGTGTTTTGAGAGGCTGAAAAAATGACGACACTGATGGACGGGGATGCGAAACGAGGGCGGCCCTTGCGGGCAAAACTGATGTTTGCAGCCTCGGCCGGGATTATGGCCGTGGCGATGCCAGGGGCAGGCGTCTATGGCCCCCAGGCCTTTGCGCAACAAGCTGTGCCGTCTGAGTGTAGTGACGATACGACGATAGATCCGAGTACTAATAATGGAAACAGTGTCATCAATAATGGCGAAACGATCGAATGCGATTCCGATCCGCAAGGTTCAGCGTTCAATGGACTTTCAACTACTGCAGAAGATTTGACCTTAGTCTTTGGCAAAGGGGGGGCGCCCGGCGCGACGGATACGAATACGATTGTTAATGATAGTAATGGAGCTTTGGTCAACATCGTTAGAATGGACGGCGCTGGCGATAAAGAATTTCAAACCGGTCTGAATACGAGCTTGGAACAAACGCGTGCGTCTAATTTTGCGGTTTACCTCAGATCGACCGACGGATCAGTCACGATAGACAATCAAGGTGCAATCAATGCAGGATCTTCTCCCGGTGCGCAAAATCGCGCCATTCGGGCCTTCGTCCGTGGCGGGGCGGGGAACCTCACAATCAATTCGGCCGGCACGATAAATGGTTGGGTCCAAGCGCAAAAAAACGGTCAAGGCACTGTCGACATTGACATATCTGACCTGGAGTCAAGTGCCCCCGAGGGGGGCATCGAAGTTAAGACTGGGGCGCTCTATGGCAACATATTAACGTTGAATGTAACCGACCTAACAGCGACGGCTGGCAATGGTATTTTAATCCTTCACAGCAGCGAGTTAGATTATTCGAATGTGAATATCAGAGGTGTCGTTTCAGGATCAGGTAGCGGCGCGCGGATCTCGGGTGGCTCTGGCGCCAAGGTGATTTTGGATATCAATGCATCGCTCATAGGCGAGACCAGTGATGGGCTTTTTGTTAAGCCAGATGGCGCTATTGCTGACATTGAAGTCACAGGATCAGGTGGCTCTAAGATTGAAGGCGGCACACATGCCTTAAACCTTACCACGATAGGCGGTGATATTGTCGTCAGCGACCTGGCATCGGTTTCGGGCGTAGTTGGTATAAGAGCCATATCCCAAAACGGGACGATTCGTATCTCAAACATCGACACGATCACGTCGAACAATAATCAAGCGATTTTCGCCAATACGCGCTCGGGAAGTGGCAATATCTCAATCCAAAATGTCTCGGTCGAGCCAATCTCTTTCGACGCGAACGGGGACCCTGTTAAGAGCGGGAAAGGCATTTATGCCTATTCTGGGACGGGAACGATCAATATTGGTGCCGATCCGGATATGGAGAATAGCGCGATCGGAAACATCTATACCAATCAGAGAGGCATCCGCGCTGAGAGTAATGGAGGGGCGATCTCCATCGCGCTCAAAGGTAAGATCGACGCTGGCAATGATGGTATTTTCGCGCAGCAAAAAGACGATGGAAGCGAAATTAGTGCCATAACCGTCAATGGCGGCGGCGGTAAGATCGAAGGGGGTTTTCGCGGCGTATCTCTCGAAACCAAGTATGGTGACATCACAGTAGACGACCTGGCATCTGTGTCGGCGGGAAATCGCGCCGAGCAGCTTGCTAGAGGCGCTGCAGACCAATGACATGTTTGCTGAGACGCTGCTACAGAGACGCGCGGGTGAGCTCGACACGGGCAGTTGGGCCTTCTGGGGCAATGGCTTTGGCGGCACGCGCAAAGCCGGCCTGTTCGGCGACCGTGATGGCTGGCGCAGTGACAGCTCCGGCTATGGCATTGGCGCCGAAACGCTGACCGAGGTTTTGGGCAATCCGGTCCTGTTCGGCGTATCGCTCGGCTATAGCGAAAGCGCGATCGATAGCCGCGACTCCTTTGGCGATGTCGAGGCCTACCATCTCGGCGCCTTTGCCCGCACCGAACACGCGGCCTGGCAGATCGCAACGGCGCTGTCTTATGCGATGCAAGACTTTGACTTTGAGCGGGCCCTGATCGGCCCAGGCTTCTCGGACATTGCCTATGGCGAAACCGAGGGCAGTGGCTGGACGCTCAAGTCGGACGCGTTCTATGATCTCAACTGGGCCGGTGGACCGGGTCCCTTTGCCTTTGGTCCGGTTGCGACACTGGATGTCATGGCCGGTGACTATGACAGCTTCAAAGAGACTGGGGCTGGCATCCTCAACCTGACTTATATTGGCGAGGACGCGCTGCAGACGGTGCTTGGCCTTGGCGGGCAGGGCCAGTTTGAGGGCGAGGTGAATGGCTGGGGTCTAGAGACCAGTGTGCGGGTCGTCTGGGAGAGCCTCGACGGCGACCGCGACATCAGCACGCTGGCCAGCTTTGACAATATTGATGGCCAAGTCGCGCCGCGCAGCACCCGGCTCGATGCCTCACGTGTCGCGCTGGGCCTCGACACCAAGCTGTATCTGTCGGACGGCATCTTTGCCCATATCCGATATGATACGACCCATAGCCAAAACGCGCTCGACCATAAAGGCACCGCCGGAATCACCATCGCGTTCTAAGCGGTGAAGCGGTGAAGTTTGGCGGGCGTTCGATCGACCCGATCGAAAACAACGCTGGAGAAGGATTCCATGCGTTTGATCTATCGGGTCATTTGATCTAATCCGGCAGTGCAATCAATTGGGCGCTGAGCGCGGCAGTCTGTTGGACAGCAACCGCGGCGCTGGCCCCGTCTGTGTATCGATTGCCACAGAGCGTATCGGGGTCTGTCCCGGAGCTGTTACGATGAAAACCATCATCGAACCCTTTCGTATCAAAAGCGTAGAACCTATCCGAATGACAACCCATTCTGAGCGAGTCGCCAAATTGGAAGCGGTGCATTTTAATCTATTCTCTATTCCGGCAGAGGATGTGCTGATCGACCTGCTCACCGATAGTGGCACCGGCGCGATGAGCGCGCGGCAATGGAGCGCCATTATGCAAGGCGATGAAAGCTATGCCGGTTCGCCCAGCTTTTATCGCTTTGAGCGCGCGGTGCGAAATCTGATGCCATTTCAACATATTATTCCGACGCATCAGGGTCGGGCGGCAGAAGCCATTTTGATGTCATTGCTCGGCGGGCACGGGCGCACCATTCCGTCGAACACCCATTTCGATACGACCCGTGGAAATATCGAAGCGACCGGGGCAACAGCCCATGATTTTAACATCGAAATCGGCCGCGACCCGCAAGCCCTACATCCGTTCAAAGGCAATATGGACCTTGACCTGCTCGCTGCGTTTCTGAACGCACACGCCGAAACCACGCCGGTGATTATGCTTACGATCACCAATAATGCTGGCGGCGGCCAGCCTGTAAGTTTGGAAAATATTCGCGCCGTGGCGGCGCTGGCGAAAGCCTATGACAAGCCGTTTATCATTGATGGGTGCCGCTTTGCAGAGAATGCGTATTTCATCCAACAGCGCGAACCCGGGCAAGCGCGGCGTGCAATCGAAGACATTGTTAGAGACTGTTTCTCCGTTGCCGACGGTATGACAATGAGTGCGAAGAAAGACGCGTTCGGGAATATTGGCGGTTGGTTGGCGCTAAACGATGATGAGCTGGCCGATGCCGCGCGTGAGCGTTTGATCCAAACAGAAGGCTTTCCAACCTATGGCGGGCTCGCCGGGCGGGATTTAGAGGCGTTGGCGCAAGGGCTGGAAGAGATCGTCGACGAAGATTATCTGCGCTATCGCATTCGCACCAATGAATACATCGTCGAGCGTCTCGATGCGCTGGGTGTGCCGGTGGTGAAGCCTGCCGGCGGGCACGCTGTCTTTATCGATGCCAAACGGTGGCTAGAGCATATCCCAGCATTGCAATATCCAGGGCAGGCGGCGGCCTGCGCCCTGTATGAGACGGCTGGCGTTCGAAGCTGTGAGATTGGATCTGTTATGTTCGGCCGCCAACCAGATGGGACGGAACGTGCCGCGTCCATGGAATTGGTTCGATTGGCGCTTCCACGCCGAACCTATACACAATCGCACGCCGATTACGTGATCGAAGCTTTCGCAGAAATCCATGCTGTGCGCGAGAAGCTTTGCGGGTTTTCGATCATCCGTGAGCCTCAGCGCATGAGACATTTCACATGTGCCTTTGACCGTTTGACGTAGGCGGCTGGAGCAGGGGAGCGGCGATCATGCTGCGCATATCGCCGCTCACCGCGTATGTCTTAACAGGATCTTAGCAGAATTATCGGCCCGGCTGGGCCGTCATCGCTGAGTTTGAAACGCTTGCGGAAGACGGTAAGCGGTTCAGACAGAATCGCAGCGCTCAAAAATCGACCTCGCATAGATCAGAGACGGCATCGGGTTCGCACGTCCAATTATTCGATAATCTACATTATGTGCAATTATATCGTACGGTTTAAGGCTCTGTATCTATTGCGATCCTTAGAAGATGGTACGCCCAACAGGATTCGAACCTGTGACCTACTGATTAAAAGTCAGTTGCTCTACCAACTGAGCTATGGGCGCATCCGAACGGCCCGTTTAGTTGAGTGCCTGACGCGGGTCAACGGTGTTTGCTGCGGAAAACAATCTGACACGCGCATTCTTGTCTTTCTGGCCTAAACGCCGCAAACTGAGCCCATGAGACCTGCAATCATTTCTAGCTTCGCTGGCCTAATTCTTGTTGCTTGCGCGAGCAATCCTACTGGCGACCAATCGCCAGAGTCGTCCTCTAATCCAAATGCCGCTGCAGCTGCGATTGAGCGTACGGAAAGTGGTTTTGGCGACGCCGCTTTGTCGCCGCTCGAAGACGTCAATTTGAAGCGCGATAAGATCCCCGAAGCGTTGAACGAGATTAAGAACCCCTATCTCGTAGAAACCGATATCAATTGCCAGGAAATCGCCGTTGAAGTGACAAAGCTTGATAGCTTGCTCGGGCGAGATTGGGACATTCCGCCGCCCGACAAAAAAGGGTTGAGCGAACGCGCAGCGGATGGGGCGTCGACCGCGTTTCTAGATGCCGTTTCATCTGGAGCTTCAGGGCTTATTCCGTATCGCGGTGTGGTTCGAACACTCACCGGCGCAAACAGTCACGCGCAAAAAGTACGTAAAGCGTATGAACGCGGCTCGCATCGCCGCACTTTTTTGAAAGCTATGGGTTATGCGAAAGGTTGCGAATATCCAGCGGCGCCCCTTCCCCCAACCGTCGAAGACTCTAAAATCGTTTTTCGTTAATCTGTCGTCTCGGTCCGCGCTTTCGATTTTGTATATGCCCATTGTGTTGATAGGCGCGCCCGCAAAGTTTCAAACGAACCGGCGGCAATCGCGCGCCGCATCTCCGCCATCAGCGCCTGAAAGAATGCGAGATTATGCCAGCTCAGCACCATAGACCCTAAATATTCACCAGACCGGATCAAATGGTGCAGATAAGCCCGCGAAAACTCCCGACTGGCGGGACACGGCACGGCGTCGTCCAAGGGGGCGAGATCTTCAGCGAATTTTGCATTCTTTAGATTGATAGGGCCGTCCCAAGTCCAGGCCTGCCCATGCCGACCCGCACGAGTTGGAAGCACGCAATCAAACATGTCTATGCCGCGCGCGACGGCTTCTAAAAGGTCGATGGGTTTGCCAACGCCCATGACATAACGCGGATAAGTGTCCGGCAGATGCGGCACGGTCATATCAATCGTCGCACACATTTGATCATGACCTTCGCCGACGGCTAAGCCGCCGAGTGCAATCCCGCCAAAGCCTTGCTGTGAGACGGCTTTCGCAGAGGCTTCCCGCAAATCTGCATAGTTCGAGCCTTGCACAATACCAAACAAGGTTTGAGCCCTTCGGTCACCAAAGGCTTCAAGTGAACGCGCGCCCCATTTTAGCGATAGGTTCATAGAGGCTTTCGCAGCCTCGTGCGGGCATGGGAAATCCGTGCATTCATCAAGCTGCATTGAAATGTCGGCGCCAAGCAAATCGGCTTGAATTTCGATACTTCGCGCCGGTGTGAGGCGATGCTCTGACCCGTCGATATGGCTTCGGAACGTCACGCCATCCGCATCCATTTTGCGTAATTGTGAGAGAGACCAGACTTGGAAACCGCCACTATCTGTTAATATCGGTCCAGGCCATTTGCTGAACGCATGCAGACCGCCGAGGCGCTTTACGCGTTCCGCGCCTGGGCGCAGCATCAAGTGATAAGTATTGCCCAATATGATATCGGCACCGGTCTGCTCGACCTGATCCATATACATCGCTTTCACGGTTCCAGCCGTCCCGACCGGCATGAAGGCAGGGGTCCGGATGTCGCCGCGCGGGGTCGTCAAGCGACCCGTGCGAGCCTTTCCATCGCTGGCGTCAACGGTAAAATCGAACACAGCCATTAGATCAAACCATCCAGATTTAGAATTCTGAGCAGCCCCGCGCGCGCGGTCTGACATTCGGCTACAAAATTCGGATCCGCCAAGTCTTGGACGCTTAGCCGGTCGCGATAAGTCTCTCGTACGACGATCTGTAATTTATCGATTTTGTCTTCGTCCAGCAACACGCCTTGATGGCAGGCTGCGCGCTGTTTAGGTGTCATTACGACACGTAGGCGCAAACACGCTGGTCCACCACCATTGCGCATGGATTGACGTACATCGATGAATTCAACCCGTCCAATCGGGCCGTTTCCGTCTACGAGGCGCTCGCAATAGGCCCGCGTGGACTCGGTTTCTTGCGCTTCAATTGGTGCGAGCAAGACCAATCGATCTTCGCCCGGCCATTCCAGGAGCTGAGAGTTAAACAAATAAGACGAGATGGCGTCTTCGATGGGGACCTCTTCTTGCGAAACCATGACGGGTTTAAAGTCGAATAGCTCGAGAGAGGCGGTTCGCAGATCTTTTAGGGTTTGATCGGTGTGCTCGAAGGCGAATTCATGAAAGAACAGCGTCTCCCGTGTTCCGACGCAGACCACATCATTGTGGAAAGCGCCGGCATTGATCGCCGCAGTCGATTGGCGCGCTAGCACGGTTTTCTGAGTGGCCAGACCGTGGCGTCTGGCGATGCTCTTACTTGCCAGTTTTGTCTGGCGTGCCGGGAACCCCGCAACGTGCTCTCCTGCCTCTCGGCCATAGACAAAAAGCTCTATGCCTGGCGCGCCGTGGTCGGCGCAAAGACGGACATGATTGGCGGCGCCCTCATCGGCAAAATCTGCGTGCATGGGCAAAGCTGCATGAACGCTGAACTGCGCCTCATCCGCAAAAATGGCCGCAAGCGTGGCCGTCGTCTCCGGATGCTCAACGGATCGGTGCAACATTGAGGACAGGTTCGCGGCGGATAGGTGAAGGCGGTTATCCAGGCTATCCGCGGATGGCGACACTGTTGCAGCATTGGCCGTCCACATTGAGCTGGCAGAATATGCCGCCTTCAGGAGAGCGGGCGCTTGCGCCGCTGCGGCCTCAATAATCGACTCCTGCGAACCCGTGAATCCGGCATCCAACAACAAATCTAAATTGGGCCGATCGAGCGGCGGCAGAACGCCTTGCACGACGCCCGCTCGCACCAGCATTCGCATTTTCTCCAAGCCTTGAATCGCGGCTTCGCGCGGATTGGAGATATCGCCTTCATTCTTTTGGCTGGCTAGATTGCCGTCGGACATCCCGCCATAATTATGGCTCGGGCCGATGAGGCCATCGAAATTGACCTCGGTGGTTGAATTGGAAGACATGGAAACCCCTGCCTTATGCCTGTTGAAGAGCAAATACGGCTTGCCCGAATTCTCTGGGTCGGCACGCGCGTCTCAACAAGCTCAGGGCGCGACCGAACGGTTTTGACGCTGTCTACTGCGGGAATCCCACCGCGCCAAGTCTTGTGGCGATGTCGGTGACTTGGCTCGCTTGAGGCCAGGCACAATAGTCCGCCGCATAATAAGCCCCGGGTCGAAAATTCCCCGATAGGCCTGGCCCGCCAAAGGGCATCGCACCGCTGGCGCCGGCAGTGGGTCGGTTTCGGTTGAGAATGCCAGCTTTCATCTCCGCATGCGCCTGCAGCCAGAGCGCGTCATCGTCACTGACCAATCCGCCCGAGAGCCCATAGCGCGTGTCATTTGCGCGTCGGATCGCCTCGTCAAAGCGGGCGACGCGGACAATCTGCATTAACGGTCCAAACAACTCCTCATCGGGCACATCATTGGCGTCCGTCACATCGATCACGCCCGCAGTCACAAAGCCGCCACCGCGATCCATCCGCTTCAAGCGACGCAGAGACTTTCCGCCTTTCTTAGACAGCATCATCTGGAAAGTCGTCGCGGTCTCGGCCGCGTGTTCAGACACGAGCGGGCCCATAAAGGCGCTCGCCTCAGTTGCGTCGCCAATCCGCAACGCTTTCGCGCGGGCGATGATCGCGTCGACGACTTGATCGCCCCATTTTCCGGTGGGCAGGATAACCCGGCGCGCGCAGGAGCAGCGTTGTCCAGTGGTCAGGAACGCCGATTGCGCGGCGATATCTGCAGCGGCCTCCACGTCCGCCGGATCCCAGATGATGAGGGGATTGTTGCCGCCCATTTCCAACGCTAATATGACCTCTGGGCGGCCGGCGAAATGCTTGTGAAATAACAGTCCGGTTTGCGCGGAGCCTGTAAACAGCAAGCCATTGATGTCGCCATTTAAGAGCGCAGCGCCTGTATCTCTGCCACCTTGAACCACGTTGAGGACGCCTGCGGGTAGCTCTGCCGCCTCAAAGGCATCGGCGATAAGATGCGCCACGGACGGCGCAAGCTCTGACGGTTTAAAAAC
>JBCBYJ010000056.1:0-9308 GCA_039815905.1 Pseudomonadota bacterium
ATTTACCGTCTGGCGGCGGCGCGGCGCTTGCCCATGCCGCGGTTCCCAATGCAATCAAAGCAAGGCTGAAAACGCGCAGCATGGTCTGGTGCTCCTGTGATGAAGATTTAGGCGCCCGGAATGCGCAAAACTTGGCCCGGATAGATCTTATCCGGATGCTTGAGCATTGGCGTATTGGCGTCAAAAATATCCGGATAGCGCATCGCGTCGCCATAATATTTCTTAGCGATTTTCGACAGCGAGTCCCCGGATTTGACCGTGTGGAACACAGAATCCGCGACTTTGGCCTTGGATTTGACGTTCATATCGTCGGACACTTCGCCAATCCCGCTGACATTACCGGCCGCTAGGATGAGCTTTTCCTTGGTCTCTAGATCTGGAACTTTGCCTTCCAGTTTGACCTGTTTGCCCTCGACCGTGACTTTGAAATCATTGCCCAAAGCGTCATCTAAACCAAGGTCTTCGACTTCTTTACGGATGGCCTTTTCAGCCACTTGATTGCGATCAGCGATGATCTCTTTGCCTTTATTCATTGCGAATTTGAATACGCCCATTTGGTGTTCTCCCCTTTGTGAACAAACCTAAGCTAGGCCTGAATCGCGCGTTCGTGAAGTGGTTGCCGCGACGTCCTTGCACTTTACGTCAACGTTACCCCTAGCAACAGCACGCCCGCTTCATTAGGGTTTGGCCCAACTTAGAACCACCTATGGGAGAATTTTATCATGCGTGAAGCCGTTATCGTATCTTACGCCCGCACGGGCCTTGCCAAGACGGGTCGTGGATCGCTCAACGACACGCACGGCATCACAATGGCCGGTCATGCGATCAAGCACGCTTTGGCGCGCGCCAATGTTGAGGCCGAAGCGGTTGAAGACGTATATCTCGGAACCGCGCAGCCAGAAGGCGCAACCGGCCACAATGTGGCGCGCAACGCAGCCCTTTGGGCGGGTTGCCCAAGCTCGACCTCTGGCGCGACGATTAACCGGTTCTGCTCATCCGGTCTGCAAGCCATCGCAAATGCCGCGCACACGGTCATCAATGAAGGCGCCCCGGTCGCGATTGGTGGCGGCGTCGAGAGCCTGTCACTGGTCTCGCGCTCCGGCCACATGAACATGCACCGCTATGTCGAAGACGATTTGATGCAACGCTGGCCTGCGATCTGGATGACGATGATCGAGACGGCTGAAATCGTCGCGGACCGGTATGGCATTAGCCGCGAATATCAGGACGAGTATTCCGCTGAATCTCAGCGCCGCACGGCAGAATTCCAGAAAAACGGTTATATGTCTGAGGAAATCGCGCCGCTCAACACGCGCATGAAACTCGTCAATAAAGAGACAGGCGAAGAGACCTATCAGGACGTCGTTGTGGATCGCGACGAGTGTAATCGTCCGGGCACAACCGCTGAAGCGCTGGCAGGACTGCCACCGGTATTCCGGGGCGGGCAACAGGTCCAAGAAGGCAAGTTCATCACCGCTGGGAACGCGTCTCAGCTGTCTGATGGCGCCGCAGCCGTGGTCGTCATGGAAGCCGAAGAGGCGTCGCGCCGCGGTCTGTCGCCGCTCGGCCGGTTCATGGGCTTCAATGTCGGCGGTGTTGACCCTGACGAGATGGGCATTGGCCCGGTCAAAGCGGTGCCACGTTTGCTCGAGCGCCATGGCCTAACGGTTGACGATATTGATCTCTGGGAACTCAACGAGGCGTTTGCGTCGCAGTGCCTCTATTGCCGCGACACGCTCGGCATTGACCCTGAAAAGTACAATGTCAACGGCGGGTCGATCTCGATCGGTCACCCGTTCGGCATGACCGGCGCGCGGTGCACCGGCTCTATCCTGATGGAAGGCCAACGTCGCAATGCCAAGTATGGCGTCGTCACCATGTGCATTGGCGGCGGCATGGGCGCCGCTGGCCTGTTCGAGTTCCTGCACTAGAGACGCAAAAACGCGCGCCCGAGGCCCCGCCCTGATGGTTTGACCTGGGGTTTCTATCTAGGCGGCGCGCCTTTAAAAACAGATTGCCACGAAGACGGCCCGCAAATCCCCTTGCGGGCCGCTTTTTTTGGAGCGTCGGAGAGGCACATCAACACCCGCCCTCCTGACGAACGTTAGGCCCCATGGCGACTGGTCCTTGATTGGCTGCCTTAACCCTCGAAGCGAAAAACCGCTTTTGCCCGCAATCCTGCGCAAGGGGCAGTGTCGCTCACACGCGTGTCTCCCGGTTTTACGACGGAGCTTTGTTTCTTTTTTTCGACGGATTTCGATGCGTCACGCGTTGAAATAGACGGGTTTAGAGCCAGGAGCTGCGGATGAAACGGGACAAAGTTTTCGCTTTGATCGGAAGTGCAGGACTGCTGCTATCAGCGTGTGGTGGCGGTGGCGGCGGGGATTCGCCGCCGGCTCCCGCGCCGATAAACATTGCGCCAACTGTGTCCGCCGGGCCAGCGCAATCGGTCGCCGAATTGGACAGGGTCAGCCTGTCCGGCAGTGTGTCCGACCCGGATGACGTGCCGACATTGCTCTGGACCCAAACACAAGGTCCATCGGTGCAGCTGTCGAATGAAACCACTCTGATGGCAGAGTTTTCAGCGCCCATGGTGTCGCAAACCGTTGATTTGGCGTTTCAGCTCACCGCAAATGACGGAACCAATGCATCGGTCTCCGACACAGTGACTGTCACCATCACAGATGGCGGCATAACTGTGTCGAGCATCAATCCGGCCGGACAAAGCTATATTGATCCCGAACTCCACCCGCTGCGCGCAGAAATGGTGTTTCAAACCAATGCTGAAGTCTGGGTCGGCGCGCTCGATCTCTCGTCCGGACGGTTTGTATCGGCCAGCGGCAAGGACACGTTTATCGACACCACGATTGGTCTGACGGACTCTAAGAATGGCCCGGAATATGGCCTCGATTCGAATGGCGTTGCGGTCTTCTACAATTCTGAAGGCGCCGATGGCTCTTTCCAATTTTCCCGGGCGACGGAGCTTGGCATCGGAAGTTACGTGACCGAACAACTCACCGCAAATGGCAATGATCGCGTCAATCAATTGCCGAGCCAAGATCAATCCAGTCTGACGACGTATTTAGCTTATGGTCGCGCCGCCGCTATTCCAGGCTCGCCAACAGCGAATGGGTATATCGCCTATCTCGATGAGGCCCAGCCAAATGACGATCGTGACGTCACCGAGTTGCGCCCCGGGTTTGCTGGCTTTCGTTGGCTGAAAGGCAGTCCGTTTTTCACGACAACAGTCGCCGAAGAGGGGCCCGATCAGGGCCAGATCAAGCTCATCAATGCGGCCACGGGCGAACAGCGCGTCATCACCAATGATGCAGGAATCAAGTTTGACCCATTTGCTTGGTTTGCGCCCGAATTCGGTGATGCAATGGCGGTCCATGCCAGCGTCAATGGCACCGACATTGCCGTCTATGTAGATCGGGGTGGTTCCTATTTCGAGCAGGTTTCCTTGCTCACGCCGCCGCCTGAAACCGATCTCAGTTTCGTCCAGTCTCCCGAACCCTTCGTCACGGAAAGCGGCACGTCATATATCACGCTCACTTTAAAGGATGATCCCGGCAGCGTGTTCACCGATGTCTCCGACAGCGAGATTTGGATCTATGGCATCAGCGACGGCGCAGACCGGTTTACGCTCAATTGCGGCGATGGCCGTCCGGACCGCGTGCGCCATGAAGCTGAGAGCCTGTCCGGCGAGCATCAGCTTCTGGTCTATTATAACGAAATCCTACCGTCCGGGCTGTTCGACCTGATCCTCTGCGAGACCGGCCTCGCCCCTTGATCTGACGCCGGGCGGCCGGGGTGGCCCATCCTGAATGAAGCTCAACGCGCTGCGACAAGCCAAAGCCGTATGCCAGGAAACGCCGCCGCCGTTTAACTGAGCGCGGACTGGGCGCCTTTGCAGAGTTTGACCGTCAAAGATCGTTCAGATCGATGACGTCATCAAACATCTCGACAGTTTGGCGATCGAAGAATTTTCCGACGACTTGCAACCACACAATACTGGATTGACCGCCATCATATTGCGGCGTTCCATTAGTGTTCAAAATAATCGAGATGTCCCGGCTTGGCATATAAAAATGGCGCGTATGAGTGAAAAAGTCGCCGGTATTATAGATGATCAGCTCACCGTCTAATGTGCCTCGGAAGAAGCCATATCCGCGGGCGAGTTCCGTGCCATCATTCAGGGTCTTGGGCGCGGTCGCCAATTCGAACGTTTGCGCAGAAATAAGCGTGCCATTGCTGACAGCGCGCTGCCAACGGCGCAAATCTTCGATTGTGCTGACCAGCTCACCGGCGCCGGCAATATGATCCCATGAGAAATCGAAGTCTCTTGGTTCCATCTCGCCATCGATTTCATTATAAGCCGAGACGCGCCGAGCCGGGTCCGGATCTTCGGTGAACAGGAAGCTCTCCGTCATTCCCGCAGGGGCGAGCAGTTTTTCGCGAAGATAGGTCTTCCGGTCGATACCGCTGGCCATCTCAGCAATCACTGAGAGCAGGTAATATGACGTGTTGCCATAATCATAGCGCTCACCCGGCGCGAAGCGGGCGCCTTGATCGCGGATGTGACCGAGCGCGACCTCTAATTCACGCGGAATGCTATCATCATAGTCTTCTGCGGTTCTGATCTGGGGCAGCCCATGGGTATGGGTGAGCAAATGGTGCAGCGTGATCTCGTCGCCATTTGGCAGATCGTCAAAATATGCGCTGAGCGGATCATCAATTGACAGTTTGCCCTGTTCGACCAGTTGCAGGATCGATATCGCCGTCAGCTCTTTGCTCACCGAGGCTAGATCAAACGCTTCGTCCAGGCGGCGCTCAGTTTGCAGGGTCATATCAGCAATACCGATCGCCGATTCGTATACCGGGACACCGCCCTCTGAAATTGACAGAATGATACCGGGTTTGTCACTTTGGAAATACGTCTGAAGGACCGCCCCGATATCCGTTTCATAATCGCCCGCCGTGTCTCGATCCGGCGAAAAGTCACCCCTATATCGGGCAAGTTCTTCGATACATTTCAGCTCCGTCAGCGCCGTGATATCATCATTGACGATGATATCGAATTGCAGGCTCTCTTGCTCGATCGTGATCGGGATGGTCCGAGATTCGATGTCCGTGGTAAACGTGACGGGAACGGTTTCTCCCTCCAGGCACTCAAATGTCAGCGTATCCGGACTGAGGTCGGGCGTGATCGTCCAGTCGCGCGGCTCGGCATCTCTAATCTGAAATTGGATCACCATCTCACTGGATTTGATCGGCGCGATCGTTGCCGCCGCCACTGTCACGGGCGACGGCTCATCGGTTGGATCATTCGCCGCGTTTTCGCAGGCTGCAAGCAAAATGACTGTCGCAATCGTGATGCCTAATCGCATATTCAGCATATGAACGTACCCTTTAGCTGTGTGTCATCGCGATCTCATGACAGGCGTTGGCTTGCCTAGCAAGGCTAGTCCTGGCGGGCGGTTTGCCGCAAATCTGTTGCGCGCCGGGGGCGGGGTCAGCCTAAAACGCGCATGAGACGGCCGTTTGGCTCAGATCGGCATAGAATGACCCTTCATTGCCCCATTGTATTTGCGAGGTGAGGCGCTACACCCCGGGCGATCATGCTGACCATTTCAAACCTCGACTTTCGCGTAGAAGCGCGGCCGCTTTTTGAAGCGGCGTCAGCGACCATATCAAAAGGCTGGAAAGTCGGTCTGGTGGGCCGCAATGGCACCGGCAAATCGACCCTGCTCAGACTGATCCGAGAGGATGTTGAAAACCCGAGCGCCGACAGTTCTATTCGTTTGAGCACCGGGGCGCGGCTCGGCTGGGTGGCGCAAGAGGTGGCACCAGGCGACGAGACAATCCTCGATATCGTGCTTGCGTGCGACGAGGAGCGTGCGGCACTGATGGCCGAAGCCGAGACGGCGACTGACCCCAACCGGATCGCCGACATTCATACCCGTTTGGTCGATATTGATGCCTGGTCAGCCGAGGCGCGGGCGGCGGAAGTTCTGATGGGCCTGGGCTTCAAGCATGAGGATCTGGCGCGGTCGACCCGGGAATTTTCAGGCGGCTGGCGGATGCGGGCGGCGATTGCCGGTGTTTTGTTTTCGCAGCCCGATCTTTTATTGCTCGACGAACCGACCAATTATCTGGATCTTGAAGGGGCCGCCTGGCTCGAAACCTATATCAAGCGCTATCCCCATACGGTGATCATTGTTTCGCACGACCGGGAATTGCTGAACCGATGCGTGACCCACACCATGGCGCTGGAGCATAAACAACTTTCCATCTGTCCTGGCGGATATGATGACTGGCTCAAATTGCGCGCCGCCAAAGCCGCCCAATTGGAGAGCCAACGCGCCAAACAAGACGCCGACCGGGCGCATTTGCAGGCCTTCGTCGACCGGTTCCGGGCCAAAGCCTCAAAAGCGCGTCAGGCGCAGTCTCGGGTCAAGATGCTCGAGCGCATGCAAGACATCTCCGTGCCGATCAGCGAGCGCACCACGCCCTTCTCATTTGCCACGCCAGAGGGCCGGCTGGCGCCGCCAATGCTGGAATTACAGGGCGCGACCCTGGGCTATGGCGATCAGGCGATCATTCTAGACGAGGTCAATTTGCGTCTCGATCCGGATGACCGGATCGCGATTGTCGGCACCAATGGCCAAGGCAAGACGACCCTGGTCAAATCGATCGCGCAGCGTCTGCCTTTAATGGACGGTAAGCGTGTCATGCCGAAGGCGGTCAAGATTGGCTATTTCTCGCAAGACCAGATGGATGAGCTGACCCTCGGCGAAACGGTTTTGGACCATGTCCGGCGCGCCTTGCCCCGCGAAACCAGCATTGCCCGTCAGCGCGCGATCGCGGCCAGTATGGGATTTTCCCACGAGAAAGTCGAAACCAAAGTCGACAAGCTGTCTGGCGGTGAAAAAGTTCGACTCTTGCTTGGTCTAATGGCGATCGAACAGCCGCATGTCTTGATCCTGGATGAGCCAACCTCTCACCTCGACATCGACAGTCGTGAAGCGCTGATCTACGCGCTCAATGATTTCAAGGGCGCGGTCTTGCTGATCACCCATGATGTCTATCTGGCAGAGGCGACGGCTGATCAGCTTTGGTTGGTCAAAGATGGCAAGGCGACCCGCTATGATGGCGATTTGCAAGACTATCGCGCGCTCGTGCTGCGCGCGGACCGCGATGACGCGAAGCCAAAATCTAAAAAAAGCAAGTCCAAAAAGCCCGCCGCCGCCGAAACAGCGGCGCCCGTTTCTGGCGTCGATAAAGCCGAACAAAGACGACGCCTGTCTGAAGCGCGCAAAGCCGCATTGCCGTTTAAAGACAAAGCCAAACAGGCCGAACGGAGGATGACGCGCGCCTCGACCCGCATTGAAGATATTGATCGCGATCTGACCGAACCGGGCCTATCGTCGGACGCCGTGCAAGATTTAATGCGCGACCGCGCCGCTTTGGTGAACGATTTAGAGCAAGCCGAGAGCGACTGGCTTGAGGCGACGCAAGCCTATGAAGACATGGTCGCTGGCGCAGGCTATCAAGACTCAGCCAACCAGCTTAAATAGCCGGCATGACCTCTACGGCAGACACGATTCACTATGTCATCGGCGATATACACGGCCAAGACGAGCAACTCTGCGCGCTGCTCGATGCCATTCAGAGCCGCCACACATGGAAGCACCCAGAGCAACGCGGCAAACTCATTTACTTGGGCGATTATATAGACCGGGGGGCGGGCTCGAAAGCGGTAATCGAACGCGTGATGCGCGGCGTCGAGGGCTTTGATAGCATTTACCTCAAAGGCAATCATGAGGCGCTAATCCTGGACTGCTTGGAAACCGAGGAGCGCCCGGCATGGGGCACCTGGATGGCGGTTGGTGGACGCCCGACGCTCAAATCATTTGGATATGACTTGGCGCATGAGCGGTATAATTCAGAGCGGCTTTCTGAGGTCCTGGGCGACACAATTTTACAGTGGTTGCAATCGCTTCAGATCTATTATCGCCACGCTGACTTTCTTTGCGTACATGCCGGGCTCATCCCGAATGTCCTTTTGGAGCACCAGAACGAGAAAGACCTGCTTTGGGTGCGTCGAAAGTTCTTAGACAGCGATTTTGATTTTGGATTTGGCGTGATCCATGGGCACACGTCTTCGCAGCGACCGGTCGTCAAACGAAACAGGATTGGCATAGATACCGGCGCCGGCAAGGAGGGCGAGCTGACAGCCCTTATTGTTGACCGCGCTTGGGCAGACTTAGTCAAATCGCCGACCTTTATATCGGTGTGAGGATGACCACACAGATTGAGTGCCCCGCGCCACCGGAGCAGACGCCGCGTGTGCTATGGTTTCCCAACATGTCGCGCTCAGACAGGTGCGAGACGGGTTCGATTTTAGACGCGATGACAAAGCTTCGCGATCAAAAGCAAAAATAGCCTTGGCCACTTGCCGGCGCGCGGCTTAAGCTCGCGCCTCATATGCCGCTAAAAATTTTCATCGATGGTGATGCCTGTCCGGTCAAAGACGAGACTTACAAAGTCGCGGCCCGTCATGGTGTGGATGTCGATGTCGTTTCAAACAGTTTTCTGCGCGTGCCGAACGCCCCGTCGATTAAACTCATCGTCGTTGAATCCGGCCCTGATGTCGCGGACGATTATATTGCTGAGCGGGCCGATGCCCTTTCTGTGGTTGTGACATCGGATATCTTGCTGGCGGAGAGATGCCTTCAATCCGAGGCGACTGTGTTGGCGCCGAATGGCAAACCGTTCACCGCCGCATCAATCGGATCAGCCGTCGCCACGCGGGCGCTTATGGACCAATTGCGCGGCGGCGGTGAAGTTTTAGGCGGACCGCCAGCGTTTCGTCGCCAGGACCGATCAGCCTTCCTTCAGGCTCTGCATGAAGCGCTGGTTAAGCTGCAACGCTGAACGCGATTAAAGCCCCTGCATCGAACGATCAGTCAAGCTCGACCCCGTCCGCCTGGCCGACGGCGGCGAGCGCAAAGGCGAACTCCAGAGCGGTTTCTTTCAAGCCTTCAAAGCGGCCCGAAGCGCCGCCATGGCCAGCGTCCATATTGATCCGCAAGAAATACGGCCCGGCATTTGGCGCTTCATGGCGCAGTTTCGCGGCCCATTTGCTTGGCTCCCAATAGGTCACGCGCGGGTCACTGAGACCCCCGGTGATGAGCATGGCTGGATAGGGCCTGTCAGTCACTTGATCATACGGGCTATAGGCCATGATTGTATCATAGTCTTCGGCGCTGGTGATCGGGTTGCCCCATTCGGGCCATTCTGGC
>JBCBYJ010000057.1:0-9212 GCA_039815905.1 Pseudomonadota bacterium
ATGATATTAATGACACCGCGCGGCTGTGGGCGGCTTTGATCGACGCCAAAGAGACCGGTAAGCTCGGCATCATCGCTGGCAAACGCAATAGCCGCAATGATAGCGGTTTCAAATGGCTGCAATCCCGGGTCGCCAATGGCGTGCGTCGGTTTATGCTGCGAGATGATGCGACGGATACCGGGTGCGGCTGGAAATTGATCCGCACAGAGGCGTTTCGTGAGCTCCCATTTTTCGCCTCCATGCATCGGTTCTTACCAGCTTTGATCAAACGCGCCGGGTGGGAGGTGCGCGAAGAGCTCGTCAATGATCGCGCCCGTTGGCATGGCCAATCGAAATATGGCTTTCTTGGCCGCTTGGGTGCAGGGATCTTCGATCTATTGGGCATGTTTTGGCTGACCCGGCGCGGCGGACAAGGCGTCGCTGCGGAGTGGTCCGACCCTAGAGCTGAGCCATGAACAAGGCTCAGATCGTCGCCAGTTTGCGCGACGCGAGATTGTTTCGGGTTTTATCGGCCGACACGCTCGCCACTCTGGCCAGCACCGCCAAACGCGTCACCCATGATGCGGACGCAACGATATTCTTTCGCGGTGATCCGCCCGATCAAGTGTTTCTCGTGCTGAGCGGCCGGGTCGCGGTCGAGTCGATGTCGAGCCAAGGTAAAACGATTGCCATCTCTTCAATTGGCAAAGGCGAAGTGTTCGGCGAAATGGCGGTGCTCGATGGTCGCGACCGCAGCGCCAATATTAGAACGCTTGAGCCAACCGTCTTGCTGAGCATTTCGAGCCTGTCATTTCACGCTTTGCTACGCGACTCTTCGGCGTTTTCTCAAGAAGTGATCCAAGACTTGGTGCGGCGTTTGCGCCTGTCAGATGCCAAAATTGAATCGGTGATGTTTCTCCCCTTAAAGCGACGGCTGTCTGATTTACTGCTCGATCTGTTCCATATGCATGGGCGTGAGCTGAAGATTACGCAGGCGGAGCTCGCTTATCAGCTGACCGCCACGCGGGAAAAAGTGAACGTGAATCTACAAGTTCTGCGCGAATCTGGTGCGATCGTTCTTGGTCGAGGTCGCATTGAACTGATCGATGCTGATTTATTAGGGCGCACAAAACCCTAGATAACGCCCAATATAAATCAAAAATTCAAGCTCTTATAAATCCGAATACTTATAAAAACACGCATTGATTGAATCTGTAGAGTCTATTTTACTTGTAATTAGTACCTCACTCATAAGTTGAACGGGTCGCAGGCGGTTCTCCATGACCGTACCGGACAAGCTCTATGCTCGGGTTCATCCGCCCCTCTAACTCGAGCACACCTTGGGATGCACTTCTTCGGAGGTGCATCCCATTTTGGTTTCGGTCTCAAAAAAAACGCGGCCCGTGGGACCGCGTTTTCGAACTGTCTTTCAGGCGATGTTTATTTGCGCCAGACCGCCGCCATTGCGGGATCTTCTTCTTCGCCCGTATATTTACGAGTCTCGGCGCGGCCAACGACCATATGGTGCACTTCGTCCGGGCCATCCGCCAGGCGCAGCGTGCGCTGATTGGCATAGAGACGCGCCAGCGGCGTCCATTGAGACACACCGGCAGCGCCGTGCATTTGGATCGCTTCATCAATGATTCGGCAGACTTTTTCCGGCACCATAGCTTTGACCATTGAGATCCAAACGCGCGCTTCCTTATTGCCGAGCACGTCCATGGCTTTGGCCGCTTTCAGTACCATCATACGCATCGATTCAATGTCGATCCGGGCGCGTGAGATTTTTTCAATATTGCCGCCCAACTTGATCAAGTCGCGGCCGAAGGCCTGACGTGTCATGCCGCGTACGACCATCAGGTCCAGGGCGCGTTCGGCGGCGCCGATGGAGCGCATGCAGTGGTGGATCCGGCCTGGCCCAAGGCGCAGCTGAGAAATCTCAAACCCGCGGCCTTCGCCGAGCAGCATATTTTCTTTTGGCACGCGCACATTGTCGAAAACGATATGCATATGTCCGTGCGGCGCATCATAATCGCCGAACACTTGCATTCCGTCCAAGATTTTCACCCCGGGGGTGTCAGTCGGGACCAAGATTTGCGATTGCTGCTTGTGCGGCTCCGCATCCGGGCTCGTTTTGACCATAGTGATCATAATCTTACAGCGCGGATCGCCGGCGCCTGAAATATAGAATTTCTCGCCATTGATCACCCACTCATCGCCTTCGAGGACGGCGCGGGTCGAGACGTTCTTAGCGTCAGATGAAGGGATGCCTGGCTCGGTCATCGCGAATGCCGACCGGATTTTGCCTTCGAGCAGAGGCTTCAGCCATTGCTCTTTCTGTTCTGGCGTCCCGACGCGTTCGAGGACTTCCATATTGCCGGTATCTGGCGCCGAGCAATTCATCGACTCTGAGGCGAGCGAGTTCTTGCCAAGCTCGGCGGCTATATAGGCGTAATCGAGGTTTTTTAGGCCTTCGCCCGTATCCGCGTCTGGCAGGAAGAAGTTCCACAGCCCTTGCTTTTTGGCCTCGTCTTTGGCCTCTTCTAAAGCTTCCAACTGACCCGGCGCATAGGACCAGATGTCTTTCTTGTCTTTGCCCAATTCGTGGAATTTGACCGACATTGGGTCAACGACATCCGCGATAAATTTCTTCACATGGTCATATAAGGGGCGGGCTTCGTCTGACATGCGCAGATCGAACAGGTCATCGTTCATCTCGCCAGGACCGGTATCGGTATAGGGCATTTCTCTTTTCCTCGTTTCCACGTCGCTACCTTTCCTACGGTATGACGCGCGCGTAAACTTGTAAAACGGTATCGCGGGGTAAGGCGGGCCAAGTGAGACGAAGCGTCACTCCGGAAACATCCTAGGGTGGTTTGAAAGGCTGAGAGACTCAGCTCAGGAGGGCGGTTATGAGCGTCTTCGCTGCGGCTTTAATACTCGCGACCACTTTGGTGACCTCCTTCATTTCCGGGATTTTTGGGATGGCTGGCGGCATTGTGCTTATGGCTGTGCTGGTTGCCTTGGTGACTGTGCCGATGGCGATGATCATTCATGGCGGCATCCAAATGTTCGCCAATGGCTATCGCGCGTTTTTGCTGCGCGCGGCGATCGATTGGCGCGTGGTGGGGTATTATTGCATCGGCGCTGTGGTCGGTGTGGCGGCTTTGTTCTTTGTTAGCTGGACCCCGGACAAACGGACACTCTATGCCTTACTCGGCCTCACGCCGATGCTCATTTGGCTCCCAAAAGAGCGATTGCACCTCGACATTAAGCGCCCTGAACATGCAGTTCTGGCGGGGTTCGGCGTGCAGGGCCTCAACACTTTGGCTGGCGTCGCTGGACCTTTGCTCGATCTGTTTTTCGTCCGCACGGCGATGACGCGCCAAGAGATTGTCGCGACCAAATCGGTGACGCAAGCGCTCAGCCATCTCATCAAGATCGGCTTTTGGAGCGTCCCAGTGGTCAGCGTTGCCGGGTGGAGCGCGTTGCCGCCTTGGTGGCTGTTCGCGGCTGCCATTCCGCTTTCCATGCTTGGCACGAGGCTCGGCAAACGCGTGCTTGAGGGCATGAATGAAGTCAATTTTCGCAAATGGATGAAGGGGCTGGTCACTGCGATTGGCGTCGTCTTGCTGCTCCGCGCGGCGGGGCTTTACTAACCCGGCGCTGCGACGGCGCGGAAACGCTCAATCAAGCGCGTCCGCCTGCTAGTCCGGCAAAGACGCCGCGATGGTCGCCAGCGTTCCTTCCCGAAGGAGATGCTTATTCCCCGTCAGGGAGGAGCTGCTAAAGGGTTTAAGCGCTTCGGCGGCGCCTTGCGCAGTTGCCATTAATGCGTCGGCGTCCACGACTTGGTCCAAATAACCGGCTTTCACTGCAGTTTCAGGATCGAACAATTCTCCAAACACCATGGACCGCGTGAGGAAGTCTTTGTCGACCCGGGCTTTGACAAGCTCAGACGCGAAGACGGGTAGAACCATATTAATCTGCGTTTCATTGGCGCCGATTTTGAACGCGCCCGCCGTGCCGATCCGCATATCACACGACAGCAAGATGAAGCTGCCCATGGCGATGCCATGACCGTTGCACGCGCCAATCACCGGCATCGGGAAACTGTATAGGCGGTGCGCCAGCTTGCCGCCACCATCGACGAGCGCTTTCACTTCATTTCCAGGCAGGCTCATCATGAGTTTGAGATCAAACCCACCCGAAAAGCGGACTTCGCGACCGGTCATAATCAAGACTTTCGCCTCTTTCTCGGCCCGGTCCAAGCACGCATGGAGCGCTTCAAGCATTGGCGGGTTAATCGCATTGGCTTTGCCATCATCCATCGTGAGGACAGCAATTTCGTCTTTGATTTCAATCGTGGCTGGGGCGGTCATGGTCAGGTCTCTCGATGATTTTGGATCAAATTAGCGCCGGTCTCATAGCGACAATCAAGCCTCTCTTTGCGTCATGGTTGCAAGTTTTAGCGGCGGGCTTTGAAGAAATCGGTCAGCAAAGCGCTCGCGCGCGCCGCATTCTCGGTGTCTTGTTCGATTTCAGTGTGCCAGTGGCAGGTCGGTTGCTCAAAAAACCTCGGTCCATGAACAATCGCGCCGCCTTTTGGGTCGTCTGCCGCAAAAATCAGCTTGCTGATGCGGGCAAAACTGATTGCACCGGCGCACATCGCGCAAGGCTCAAGCGTCACATAAAGGTGCAGGCCCGGCAGGCGGTAATTGCCAAGCTTGGCGGCGGCGGACCGGATTGCTCTGATCTCGGCATGCGCCGTCGGGTCGTGATCGGCGATCGGTTGGTTGTATCCGGTGGCGATCACTTGATGTGTTTCCGGGTCAACGATCACAGCCCCAACCGGCACTTCCCCCATCGCGGCGGCGTGTTCTGCAAGCGCCAAGGCGCGCGCCATGGGTGGAGGCGTGTTCGTCATCTCTTCCCCATCGCGCTGCTGGGTCGTAAAGGCAAGCCATGCGGATTGTTGCAGGACAGTTTAAAGGCCGACCTATTCAGGCCCCAAAGACCGATGCGACGCGGCCAACATCGGACCGGGCGCGCGAGAGCTTGTTCAATATGATCGCCCATGCCGATTGGGCGCCAAGCCTGGTCGGCGCGCGGGTGATTGATCTGTTTGCGGGCTCCGGCGCGCTTGGGCTGGAGGCGCTGTCCCGCGGCGCGAGCTTTTGTTTATTCGTTGAAACCGCGTCCGCCGCGCGCGGCTCGATCCGGCAAAACATTGAAACCTTGGGCCTGTTTGGCGCGACGCGGCTGCATCGCCGCAGCGCCACGGGGCTCGGCGAACGCCCGGCGGGCATTGGCGTGCGGTTCGACATCGCCTTTCTCGATCCACCTTACCATAAGGATCTCGTCGTGCCCTGTTTGGAGGCTTTGGCCTCCGGCGATTGGTTAACGGATGGAGCCCTGATCATTGTCGAAACCGCAGCCGATGAGCAGCTGGAACATACCGGATGGACCCTGGTTTCAGAACGCGACAGCGGCGCGGCGAAATTCTGGTTTCTGAAACAGGCTTAATCGTCCAAAAATTCTTTGCGCAAATCGACGCTCGATTCGCCCGTGCCCAAATAACCTGCGCACGACCCAAGCCAGCGGTCCGCCTCGGCGCGGCCCTTATCGCGCAGCTCGGTCAAGAAGGCCCAACTGGTATCATATTTTGTATGCAATGACAGATCTTGCAGGACTTTACCGCCGCGCAGCGCATGGATTGTGAGGCGGCGATACTTCCTCAAAATCGTCTCTTTGAGCATGCCATCATCGACCAGTTTTTGAACAAAGGCGATGGCGCGCAGCTCGCCAATCAGCGACGCGTTAAAGCTGATCTCATTCAAGCGATCCATGATTTGCGGCACGCGGCGCGGGATGCCCAAGCGCGAAATCGGATTGAGCAGCACGATCAAGACATCTCGCGGCGCCTTGGCGTAAACTAAGGGAAACAAGCTCGGATTGCCCATATAGCCGCCATCCCAATAGGCCTGGCCGTCAATTTCCACCGCCCGAAAGGTTTGCGGCAAACAGGCCGAGGCAAGCACCGCATCGCGGGTAATCTCTTGACCATCAAAGACTTTAACGCGGCCGGTTTCGACATTCGTCGCCGACAAAAACAGATCGATCGGCGCGGCGCGCACCGCCTCAAAATCAATCGATTCGTCTAGGGCATCGCGCAGTGGGTTGATATCAAACGGGTTAAACTCATACGGACTGGCGACGCTGGTAAAGGCCATGGCCGCGTGCAGCGGGCCAAAGGGCAATGCGGCGAGCGGCGAATTGGTCCAAGAAAACATCGAAAAGGGCGCGCCTTTTTGAGAGACCGTGCGCCATAAGCGCTCCAAGGCTTGTTTAGCGCCGTCAGCGCCGTTTTCAGCCAGCCCAGCCGCAAAGGCTGCCGCATTGGTCGCGCCAGCCGAGGTCGCGGTGATGGCTTTGATCTCTAGGCCCGGCTCATCTAATAAGCGGTCCAAGACGCCCCATGTGAATGCGCCATGGGCACCGCCGCCTTGTAAGGCGAGGCTGATGGGGCGAGATTTTGGTTTTGCCATTGCGGAACTCTACATTTTAGCGTCCCTTTGCCACAAACTGTTTACGCGGTCTTCAAGACAAACTGTTCAATCTGCTCGCTATGCCCGACAATCCAGTCCCGATTGATGATTTACGCCCCATTCCTGCGGTCGGGATTGTCTGTATTCGCGGCGAAGACGTATTGCTGATCCGGCGCGGCACCCCGCCCAAACAAGGGGAATGGTCGATTCCGGGCGGGCGTGTGGAGCCCGGCGAGCCGGTTCGGCGCGCAGCCTTACGCGAGTTGAAAGAGGAAACCGATATCGATGCCGATCTGATCGGTCTGATTGATGTCGTTGATGCGGTCTTCCACAATCGCGCCGGCGACCTGATCACGCGCCATTATGTGCTGGTCGATTTCGTCGCCCGTTGGCGGTCTGGTACGCCGAAACCTGGCGATGACGCGGCAGAGGCACGGTTTTTTCACCAATCTGAGTTAGGCTCTCTGGAATTATGGGACGAAACGCGGCGCATCATCGCGTCGGGATTCGCCCAAGTAAAAGAGTAGAGGGCCGAAAATGCGTTTCGTCACTGCCATTCCAGAATGGCGGGTCACGCGGGTGCAAGAGTCTTTGCCAGAAGGCGATGACAGCGCCGCAGATCCGATTGGAGCGATCACCGAAACGACCGCGCAAGCGACCGAAGCAGCGACGGAATTCGTCGATTGGATCGGGTCAGGCGAGCTTGAAGCGTTGATCGCATTGGCGCTCGTTATCGCCTTGACCGGCATGCAATGGCTGGCGCGCTGGGCGATTTTGAAGGGGATTGTACGCCTGCCGCGGACCGAGGATTATTCCTTTACCGATCTGCTGCAGCGCGTTGTTCGTCGGTTCCACACCTATTTCATGGTGATGATCGCCTTTGCCCTGACCGACGCGATGATGGGACTGCCCAACGCGGTCTCGGTTATTGTCAAAGTCTTCTTTGTCTTAGCGGCCATTCTGCAAGTCGCAGAATGGGTGCAAGAATTTGCGGTTGGCTTCATTCGGCGCAATGTCGCCCGCTCGAGCGGCGATGCCCGGGCGCTGGCCTCGGCGTTTAACGTCATTAAATGGTTCATCACAGTCGGGGTTTGGTCGGTTGCGCTGCTCCTAATCCTCGACAATGTCGGCGCCGACGTGACGGCCCTGCTCGCCGGTCTTGGTATTGGTGGTATCGCTATTGGTATCGCGGCGCAGGGTATTTTTCGCGATCTGTTTTCGTCCCTCTCCATCGTCATCGATAAGCCCTTCCAAGTCGGCGATACCGTTCGCTATGGTGAAAGCTGGGGGATTATTGAGGATATTGGTTTGAAAACGACCCGTGTGCGCGCCAAATCTGGCGAGCAGATGATCATCTCAAACACCAATCTCTTGGACTATGAGATCCACAATATGGCGCGTATGGCCCGGCGCCGGATCGAGACGGTGTTTGGGGTCATCTATCAAACCCCACCCGATCTCGCGGAGAAAGTGCCGGAAATTGTTGCTCAGATTATGAAAGACGTGCCCGCTGTCGATTTTGACTATTGCGGCATGTCTGGCTTTGGACCGAGCTCTTTGGATTATACGCTGGTCTTCTATTCGCTTCAGCCAGATTTCAATCGCTCAATGGCGGCGCAATCGCGGGTCCTATTAGCTTTGTTCCGAGGCTTGCAGGACAATGGGCTCGAATTCGCCTATCCGACGCAAACACTGTTCATTGAAGGGATGCCTGAGACCGCCGCTTAAAGCCCTATTCGACGGTCCAGCCGCGAGGGGTCTTTTTTGCTTCTAAAGTGATGGCGCCATTGTCTGCTGTTTCTTCATAGCGCGTGCCGTCTGGACCGCGCTGAGAGCCAGACAGCCGCAAAATCAGCGCAAATGCGGCGAGCGCGATGCCCGCGGCGGCTGTGGCGACCGCAATGAGACCGGCCATAAAAATAATCGCAATGGCCAACATGCCTTTGGTCAAAAGATTTCCCATCTGGCGCAGCAAAGCGAACAGGTTCTCCGGAAAGCCTAAAGGGGCAGAATGTGTCGCGGTCATATCATCCTCATATTGCCCAAATTAAATGGCGTGCAAGGTCGGCGTCGTCAATGTTAAGTTTATGACCAATTCTCAATTTGCCGCGATCAAGCCGCGTTCGGCTCGAATTCGAGCATATGCGCCCGTAATCGTGGCAGCTTTTTCGTGCGCGGCGTGCTCAAATTCGCGTGGGGCGCCGTTTTGAATGACCCGGTCGGGATGATTGTCCGCCATTAAGCGCCGATAGACGCGGCGAATGTCTTCAAACTCAGCATCATGAGCGACGCCTAGAATATGGTATGGATCATCGCGATCTGCGCCCATATGGCTGGCTTTAATGCGTCGGAATGTGGCCTCAGTGAAGCCAAAGGCGGTCGCGACCGTCTGCAGATAAGTCAGCTCGTCTTCTGTAACGACGCCATCTGCAGTTGCGATCATGAACAAGCCGTCGAGCACACCCTCCAGCAAGCAAGGGCGCGCCGCGTATTTGCGGCCAATCTTGCGAGCATAGCTTTCATAGCCTCGCACCGTCTGCTGAGCGAGATTGAAGACCCGGCGAACAGCGGCGGCATCTTTTGGCGCGGGGCGTCGCGCTGGGGCGCGCTATGCGGTCTCAGCATCGGATTTGTGGTGTGGGTCTACGCCTCGCTCCTGCCGAGTTTTGGGCCCGATGGTGTGAT